>JAICIM010000608.1 GCA_025928885.1 Ktedonobacteraceae bacterium
CGATAAAGTCGCGCGACTACGATATAGCAACACAGACTTCTATCGATCATCATTTATCGCCAGCTACAAGATAGCTGTAGCGCTGCCTGGAGCCGACGTTCGTATACACGGCGCGGGATCTCAGTGACGCCCAGCGTTTCCAGGTGCGGGGTTGTAAACTGGGTGTCGTGCAGCACATAGCCCCGCGCTTTTAAGTGTTCGACCAGCGCTACCAGACAGACCTTCGAGGCATCACGGGCGCGAGAGAACATACTTTCGCCCATAAATGCCCCACCAAGCGCGACGCCATATAATCCCCCCACAAGTTGCCCATTTTGCCAGGCTTCTACGCTATGGGCCAGACCAACGTGATGAAAATACGTGTATGTATCGATAAATACCTCGTTGATCCACGTCTCCTCGCGCTCTGCACAGCCGAGCATGACCTCTTCAAACGCCGTATCCATACGGATCTCGTAGATGCCTTTGCGCAATGTGGCACGAAGAGAGCGGGAGATATGCAGATTATCGTGTTCCAGAATCGCTCGTGGATCAGGGGCGTACCAGTAGATTTTGCCGGATGGCTCTGCCATCGGGAATATTCCCTGCGCATAAGCACTGATAACGACGCCTGGGTCGAGCGCTTCTGGTACTTCCTGGCTCATTTCACTCCTGTCGCTGACTTTCTGGCAAACCAGCCTAAGTATTTCGCAATCTTCGGGTTTATGCTTCCCAGCATTTCGATATCTTCATCATCTAACGGCTTAATCCAGAATAGGAGGCCGCAGCAGAGGACAAGGAACAAACAGCCAGAGATGGCCAGCAAGATCTGGTTCGACGGGTGCCAGATAATCCCGGGCAGTGCTGCCAGCGTTAAGGCGAGTAAAAATCGCAGCGTAAAGCCGATCGGATATTTATGTGGAAGATCTTTCCACAGGAACGTCAGCAACAATACGCCTGTGATACATTTTGCAACGCCATCTGCGATCAGTGCGCCGGAAGGTCCCAGCTTGAAATAGCCAATAAACAGTATGCCCAGCACGATCACGGCCATCATCCCCACCCATTGACCAAGTACCACCAGACGAGCTTTGCCTACCACGTAGAGCGTCGGCTGATGAATTAAAGTCCCCAGGACGCGGAAGATAATATTAAAAAAGAGGAAGATTGCCAGCAGCGGTCCGACCGGATCATACTGGCTGCCGTACAATGCATGCGTGATGTTAGAGGCGTTGAACAGGCAGAAAACCAGCACGGGGGCCGCTAGCAAGGTTTCGACTTTGATCAAAGCACGCCATGAGTACGACAGGCGCTCATAATTGTTACCAACAAACGCAGCCGCTAATGCCGAACTGGAGACGCCCCCAAAGCCAGCCACCAGCAAGAGGTTTGCTGAATCGGCGAGCTGGAAAGAGAGGTTGAAGTAGCCCACATCCACCAGCGAGACCGCGAAAACGGTGAGCAGGATAATCGACGCTTGCTTGAGAAGCGCACCCGTGACAAGGTTGGTGAGCCAGGCCGAGATGCCCAGCTTAATCACCGGTCCCAACGTCTGTTTATGGTTTGCTCCTCGCGTTAACAGGAATGGAGAGAGCCATATTAAGAATGCGCCGGCATTGAAAAGCGAACCGATCGCCAGCAGCCACAGCAGCCCATTGATGCCTCCGCCAAGCTGAAGTACGCCAAAGCCTAACCCTAACAGGACACATTGTGTAATGCTGCCAATAAAAAACACGATGCGCATACGCATGAGGGCGGCACAGATTGCATTGAGCAGGCTTCCGATGCTGCTGCCGAAAACATAGATGGCGATGGGGGTAATGTGAGCCAGCAATTCAGGGTTGTTCAGACCTCTGGCCGCCGCCGCTGCTCCTTTGATTGGCAGATGGGCAATCAACGCTCCAATGACCGGCAGCGCTAAGAGCATGATGCCGACGCTGATAACCAGCACGACCAGACGTGTAAGCAGTAATCTTCTGGTGAGCGAGGCTGCTGCGGCCTGTCCCTGTTCGGCAAAGATACGCGGAACATAGGTGGTCAGCGCATCCTCCAATCCCAGCGCCACGATATACAGGATGGTATTGTATGCCGTCAATGAAATCGCGAAAATACCATACTGTGCAGCAGAGACTTCGTGTGTAATAATGACGGTAAGGAAGAACCAGGAAATAAAGAACCAGAGTCCGTACGCTTGATTGTATAGATAACTATTCGGTGTGCGCTTCAGCAGTCGCTGGGCCTCAACCTCTCCGTGAGGTTTGTCAATCTGAGCGTTAGCGGTTGTCTCGGGACTATCGACAACCGCTAACGTCGTTTCCTCATCACTGGATCGAGCTTCTTCTCCTGCTATTTTCATTTTATCGCTATTCTTCATTGTTGAAATAAACCATCTTGCTAAATCTTATGAACGATCAATAGGGATACTTTCATTATATTTTTCAACGTAATTTGAACAAATATCGCCCTAACCAACCAATGCCTCCCAGGGCAGCAAACAGTTCCAATATGCTGAGATTGGCTGTGACGTGATCTGTTGAGACCAGGTAAAAGATGCCGATCTTTAAGGTAGCGGCGGTCAGAAAGGTGCCTAAGCCGATCCACGCCGGTAATGTAGCATAAAGTAACGCCTGTTGCCAAGCAGGACACAGAAATCCTATGACAGATGGGGCAATATACAATAGGATAGTAATGATCGGTGCAATCACCGGTGGGAAGGGACCATCGAGGGCGCTGGCGGTCGATTGCGGTAGAAGGCGTGTCCAGAGCTGTGCAGGCACCAGCGCCATCATGACCAGAGCAGTTTCAACGGCAACCAGGCCGATGATTGATATATGCCGATAATTGATCGTTTTCTGCTCTGGCGTACTTGTGCTGACCATGAAAATGCTCCCAGAATAGTTGTAATTGATAATTGTTATCTATTGGTTGTAGTGTCAGGTAGAGATAGCAAACCCATTTCGTATTTCATCATTAGTATACGCTGTACCGAAGCATTGATACGTTGTTCGCTCAGTGTGCCGGTGCGAAGCGCCTCTTTCATGCCTGCGATCATAGAGGCAACATCTCTCGGCGTCGAGGCCCCCATCAGCAGGTCAGAGCCTGCTTCTACTGCTAATGCTGCGGCCTGATCTTCTGGCGTGTAGTCGATAATACCCTGCATGGTCAGGCTGTCGGTCATGATAACTCCCTGGTAGTGCAGTTCGTCACGCAAGACACCTGTCACGACCGGTGCTGAAAGCGTTGAGGGCCGCGTCGGATCAATGGCTGTGACGACCTCATGCGTGACCATGATGGCATGAACATTTCCCTGTTTAAGCAATGCACGGTATGGCTGCCAGTCTATTTGTTCCAATTGATCCTTAGAGCGCGTCAGCTGTGCGACTCCCACGTGTGGATCAACTGTGACGCTGCCTAAGCCTGGAAAATGTTTGAGCGTACCAAGCACCTTGCCACTTTGTTGTAGCCCCTGTAGATAAGCGGCGGCCATCTGTGTGACTCTGGCCGCTGTATTGCCATAGGTGCGCTGGTCCTGATGCAACTCAGAGCTACTATTGTTATCTACGTCGATCACGGGTGCAAGGTTGAGATTAATACCATAAGAGGCGAGATCCTGAGCATCCTGCGTCCCTGCCGCTCGCGCTTTCTGAGGATCGTTGCTTGCTCCAATGGCGGCAGCGGTCGGGCGTGGCCCGTTCAGCTTGACGAGACGATTCACATAGCCTCCCTCCTGATCTATCGCTATTGCCAGGGGAAGTTGACTATTTTGTTGCATGTGCTGAATAAGCCCCTGCAATTGTGATCTGCTGACAATATTCTGGTTGGCCGCAAAGATCAAAACTGCTCCGACGTGGTATTGAGTGAGCATCACGTGAAGGTCAGATGAGTAATCCGGCCCCACGAATTGCACAATCAACATTTGCCCCAGTTTCATATCCAGCGTCATATTTTCTACAATAGTATTAATATATTGTTGCGGGGTGATCTTGCCTGGTGAGCGTTGCGATGATGTTCCTGGAGGGTGACGCAGTTGTTGGTCAACATTTTTTAATAAATCGATATTTGTGTTCGTTGCGGTTGTATCCCATGTAGATGCCCATCCCTGGGGACCGATGAACTCCAGCGCTCCCGCATTGAGTGCATGCACAATAACGATACATGCGACTGCGAGCAGGAGCAGCGCTTTCCATCTGGTTATGTCTCTCCCAGGCTGAATGGCTGGCGAGGGAGGCGTTTCTCCATGCTGCTGATCGGTAACCTTTTTGTCTGATATCGCTTCAGATGTTGTGGGGTC
>JAICIM010000615.1 GCA_025928885.1 Ktedonobacteraceae bacterium
AAATCGACCAAACTTGTGCATGGCGGCATCCGCTATCTTCCCGAGTTTGATTTTGCCCTGGTGCATGAAGCTCTGGTAGAGCGCGGGTTGTTGTTGCAGAACGCTCCCTATCTGGTGCAGCCTGTTGAGTTTGTTTTGCCTATCTATAAGGGAGACCGACATCCGGTTGGTATGCCGTTTACAACACCAGGTGGGATTGGTCTCAGCCAGCTCCTCAACATTGGTCTTTCGCTCTACGATATTATGGCCGGGCGACGTAATATTCGCTGGCATCGCCATATTCGCCGCGACAGGGTGATGGAGCTTGCGCCCGCGCTGGTCACAAATGGCTTGAAAGAGGGCTTTACCTATTACGATGCCCAGACGAACGATGCCCGCCTGACGCTGGCCCTTATTCGCACCGCTGCTCAATACGGGGCAACCATTGTCAACTATGCCGAAGCTGTCTCTTTTCTTGAGGAAAACGGTAAAGTGATCGGCACTACCGTACGCGATAGGTTCAGTGAGCAGGAAGCAGTGGTCCGTGCGCGTCACGTGGTCAACGCAACTGGCATCTATGCTGAGCAGGTTGAGGAACTGACGGGGACCGAGCCACAGATCCAGATCGAACCCAGTAAAGGCGTCCATCTAGTGCTAGCGCGTGAGGATCTGAAGCTGGGCGATGCCGCGATAGTATTGCCAGAAACGGAAGACAAGCGCATCTTGTTTATTGTTCCCTGGGGAGCGCGTGCGATCTATGGCACGACCGATACCGGCTCCGGCGACCTGGATCATCCGACTGTGCTGTATGAAGAGATAGCTTATCTCTTAAAATATCTGAATCGCTACCTGAATCTGCATCTGACCGAGCAAGATATCGTCAGCACCTATGCTGGCTACCGTCCACTGGTGAAGCCTCGCAAGACGGACGCGCCCACAGCGAAATTATCGCGCACCCATGCCGTCTTGCAGAGTGAATCGGGGATGGTGTCGATTGTTGGCGGCAAACTGACCACGTATCGGCGCATGGCGCAGGATACCGTTGATGTGCTGAGCCGTCGCGATAATACAAAACCTGTTCATCCCACGCAGTCGCTTCCGTTACAGGGGAGTGCTGGCTGGGGAAAGGCACAGGACGAGGTGGCACGACGCGGGGCCGCGCTGGGCTTGACGGCGGAGACGATACGCCATATGAGCCACAGCTATGGCTCGGTGGCCCATAACGTGTTTGATTTGATCGAGCAGGACGCCTCGCTTGCGACTCTGCTGATCGACGACCTGCCCTATGTGAAGGCTGAGATTGTGTATGCGTGTCGTCACGAGATGGCGATGACGCCGGAAGATGTGCTGTCGCGGCGCACATCAATTACGCTGGAGGATCGGCAGCGAGGGTGTGGCGTGGTCGGTGAGGTGGCTGCTGTGATGGCACAGGAACTCGGCTGGTCATTAAATCAGCAGGAAGCATTGACGAGCGATTATCTCAGCGAAATACAGCGGCAGATAGCGGTGGAGAAGGGGCCGGAGCAGCAGAGCGCTATTGAAGGGGCGACGAGTCCATCTCCTAAACATGTGTGAAAGAGTAGTGTGAAAAAAGCGAGAAATGCTTTGTAATGGGAAAATTTCCCTATTACAAAGCATTTCTCGCTTTTCTCAGAAGCCTCAGAAGCGACAAATGGTCATGCGCTGCTATGAAAACACATACTTGTTAAACGTTAAAGAACTTCATTTCTCCAGCAGCAATAGCGACGGTGAGCGTATTCTCCACAGGAGCCAGGGGGCAGATCCAGCGGGAATTATAGGCACATGAGGGATTGTAGGCATAGTTAAAATCAAGTAGCATGCGTTCCCATCCAGGTTTGTCTGCGAGAGGTACGGGAGTACTGCCCTTAATGGTGTCAAAAAGATACCGCCCACCGCCATAGCTTTCCTGTGGGCAGGTGGCGTCACGAAAAGGAAGGAATAATCCACCACCATAGATATCCAGCCAGTAAACAGAGAGGGTGACAGGTTGCCCATTGATTGTGAATGAGACCCGTCCGGCTGTCGTCATGCGTATTGATTCCTGATCATTTAATGTGATGTGTCGGCTCTCAGAGGCCACATTTGTATTTACAGTGACAGCAATGCGCAACGCTGGATTATAGGGAAAATAGCGCAATCCTTGAAAATCACGCTTCTGTTCTTCGTCAAGTGCTGATTGTGGATGAGATGCGAATAGTTCGTCGCGTTCTTTACGGAAGCGTTGGAGGGTGAGAACTGGATCTTCGCCAGCCAGCAATGTCTGATTGCGCTCACGATATGAAGCTGCTACACGACAACGATAGTCATATAAATCTAAATAGTGAGACATTGCTTATTTACCCCTCTCTTTGAGATATACATCTGTATATATTTTTGCTTGTGATGCAAATAGAAAGATGGTCCTATTGAGAAAATCACTTCTATTGTACAACAATTCCTATGAGTGATTGAACAACCCCGGCCAATCTGCTACTATCTGCATAGTATATCGTGAGGAGGCTTTGTGTAGTTGGATACGATCGAACAGCAGCTCAAGCAGTATTTTGGCTATGATGCCTTTCTTTCAGACCAGCGTGAGGTGATCGAGCAGGTTCTTGCCGGACATGACGCCTTTGTCTTGATGCCAACAGGGGCCGGCAAATCGCTGATCTATCAGTTCTCGGGCCTGTTGATGCCCGGTGTCACCGTCATTGTCTCGCCATTGATTGCGCTTATGCAGGATCAGGTCGATCGCTTGAGCGCGAATGGCATCGTTGCAACGTTTATCAATAGCACACTGAGTCAGGAAGAGCGGGAGCAGCGGGAACGGGATCTGCGTACCGGCCAGCTTAAACTGGTCTATGTTGCTCCTGAGCGTTTGTTGACGCAGAGCTTTCTGCAACTGCTTGATGAGGTGCGAGACAACGTGGGCCTCTCGCTGCTGGCGGTGGATGAGGCGCACTGTGTGAGTGAGTGGGGACACGATTTTCGTCCTGAATATCGGCAACTCGGTCGTGTACGCCAGCGCTATCCCGATGTTCCTATGATCGCGCTGACTGCCACGGCCACCGAACGTGTGCGCGACGATATCCTCACACAGCTTGCCCTGCGTGATCCATCCATTCATATTGCCAGCTTTAATCGCCCCAATCTCTTCTATGAGGTGCGCTTGAAGGGTCAGCAAACCTATCGCGACCTCCTGGGGCTGTTGCGAGAACTGGGTGATGATTCGGTGATCATCTATTGTCAGAGCCGCAAAAGCGTCGAGGATATCAGTACAGCGCTCAGACGCGACGGCATAGAGGCGCTCCCATATCATGCAGGACTGACTGGTGAGCAACGAGCGCAAAACCAGAACAGCTTTATTCGCGATGAGGTGCCTGTGCTGGTGGCTACCATCGCCTTCGGTATGGGGGTGGCGAAGCCTGATGTACGGGCCGTGATCCATTACGATCTGCCGAAGAGCCTGGAGGGATATTATCAGGAATCGGGTCGGGCCGGACGCGACGGACTGCCTGCACGCTGCATCCTCTTTTTTCAGCGTGGGGATCGCGTCAAATACGAGTTTATCCTGGCCCAGAAAGATGATGAGCAGGCATACCTGCTAGCTCATCAGCAACTGCAACAGGTGATTGCATACGGCGATAGCATCGAATGTCGCCGTCGCGCTCTGCTGGCATATTTCGGCGAGACCTTGCCCGATGAGCATTGTGACAATTGCGATAATTGTTTGCGCCCACATGCGGAGATGGAAGATAGAACGATTGATGCGCAAAAGTTTTTATCGTGTGTTTCGCGGACGCAACAGCGTTTTGGCATGCGCTATATCATCGATATTTTGCGTGGAGCGAACACGCAGAAGATCCGCGATCTGGGGCATCAGCAGTTGACCACCTATGGCATTGGTAAGGATCTGAGTGTTGATGAGTGGCGCTATCTGGCTCAGGCGCTCTTGCAACAGGGCTTAATGAACGAGACGAGCGACGGCTATCCCGTGCTGCGTTTGAATCGGCGCTCCGTTGAAATCTTGAAAAGGATGCGCAGCGTTGAGGTGCCAGCCATGCCGGGGCGTCGGCAAAAAGCTGCTGAAGTTGAGCCAGCAGTTGCGCCCACCTCAGTTGAGCTTGATCTGGCATCGGCGGGCCTGTTTCATCATCTGCGTGGCTTGCGGAAGCAGCTGGCCGACGAGATGGCCGTGCCACCCTATGTGGTCTTTCCTGATACCAGCTT
>JAICIM010000589.1 GCA_025928885.1 Ktedonobacteraceae bacterium
ATGGCCTGGCAACGGGGGCGACAATGCGAGCTGCCGTGCATGCCTTGCGGGTACAATATCCTGCCCGCCTGATAGTCGCGATTCCTGTGGCGGCGCTCCCAAGCTGCGAGGTGTTACGTGCGGAAGTTGATGAGGTGATAGCTCCCCTGACTCCAGAACTTTTTCGCGGCGTTGGCTGGTGGTACGAAGACTTCGCGCAGGTCTCCGACAAAGAAGTGCATGCCTTGCTGGTTCAGGCGGAGCGTCATTCGGTGGCGTGAGAGTGTGCCTATCCCTTTTTAAAAAGATGCAAGATGAAAGGTGAACTATTTTCTCTCCTTTAGTGGATCTCCTGCCCTGAGACGTATCTGCTGTGCGGCTATGAAGCGTGTTAGAGAGAGAATGACAAACGAACAGGGAGGCATATCCTTTTTTGCAGGATATGAGCCGAAGGAGAGGGACATCATGGTGTTAGCGCGTTTGCTTCCTCGCGATGAGCGCTTTTTTGAGTACTTTCGGAAAGATGTCGATAACGCTTTAGAGGTCGCCCAGAGCCTGCGTGATCTGCTGGAGAACTACACGGATGTCGAGCGCAAGGCGCGGCGGGTGCGCGATCTCGAGCATCAGGGCGACGAGATTACGCATCAGATCTTCGATGCGCTCAACCGTACTTTTGTGACGCCGCTTGACCGCGAAGATATTACTGAACTGGCCGGACGGCTTGACGATTTTGTCGATGCAATCGAAGAGGCGGTGCGGCGCATCCGGCTGTACCGCATTGATGAGCCAACGGAGTACGCCCGCGTGCTGTCACGTATTATTAGCGACCAGGCATCGCTGTTTGCCTGCTCCGTGCCGTTGCTGGAGCATAAAAAAAAGTGGGATCAACTGCTCCATTGCACGATCGATATTAATCGCCTGGAGAACGAGGCCGACGAGGTGCTTGGCCGGGCGCTTGCTGAGATGTTCGATGGGGCAGAGGATGTGCGCGGCGTGATCAAGGGGATTCGCTGGGGTGAGATCTATCAGCATTTGGAGGACGCGACCGATCGAGCGGAAGATGTGGCGAACACGTTGGAGAGGATTGTGGTGAAGAATGCTTAGTACACCGTTGTTGGCGCTAATCCTGATCGTCGCCATTGCGCTTGTGTTCGACTTCATCAACGGTTTTCACGATACCGCCAATGCCATCGCCACCTCAGTTGCCACTAGAGTGCTGACCCCTGGCGTGGCCGTGCTGATGGCTGGGGTGCTCAATGTGGTCGGCGCATTGACAGGAACCGCCGTCGCTACAACTGTTGGGCGCGGGATTGTAGCCCCGGAAAACTCAACGCAATTATTGGTCGTGGCGGCGCTGCTCTCCGCTATTAGCTGGGGATTGATTACCTGGTGGTTCGGCATTCCATCCAGTTCCAGCCATGCCTTGATCTTCTCAATTGTCGGCGCTGGTGTAGCGGCGGCAGGCTGGCAGGCGATCGAGTTTGGCGGCCTGACCAAAACGTTTCAGGGACTGATCTTCTCTCCAGTGCTTGGTTTTATCGGTGCCTTTTTCGTGATGATTGGCCTGCTCTGGATCTTTGCTCGGACGCAGCCTGGCCTGGTGAGCCGCATTTTTGGACGCTTGCAGATCTTTTCGGCAGCGTGGATGGCTTTCAGTCATGGCGGCAATGATGCTCAGAAAACGATGGGCATCATTACGATGGCGCTGGCTAGCTACTATGGATGGACAGGCGGTCAGTGGCAGGTGCCGCTCTGGGTTATTCTGGCGTCCGCGACCTCGATGGGGCTTGGCACGGCCATCGGTGGCTGGCGCATCATTCGCACGGTCGGTTTGAAGGTGGTTGATCTGCGTCCGATTAATGGCTTTGCTGCCGAAACTGCCGCTGCAGCAATTATTGAGGTTGCCAGCCGCCTCGGCATTCCGGTCTCCACCACACACGTCATCTCAACGGCTATTCTCGGTGTGGGCGCAACCAAGCGCGTTTCAGCAGTGCGCTGGGGCATTGCCGGACGTATTGTGCTGGCCTGGATCGTCACCATCCCATCCTGTATTATAATGGGCTGGGTCTTCTATTTTCTATTACATCTATTAACAGGTTTGAAATAACGGGACGAATAGGAAAATGCTCTCTCTACGATGTAAAAATACCAGTTTTTTGAAATTCGTTGACAATGTTCTTGCAAATCCGCTATTATCGCCGGTAAGAAATGTGTCCCAGCTTTTATAGCCTTCGTTCTCTGTAATCTTTTGTGACTCATCTTCACGAATGTATACAAGATATGTGCGCTGTTCATTGATGATGCATGAGCAGCCGGAAATGCGAGTGTGTTAAGCACATATGGAGAGAGATCAGAACGTTCTATTCGGCCAACAACGTAAGGTAGGTGTTGGCTTTCACAATATAGGAAGCGGGTTGTTGCGTGCATCTCATCAGGAGACGGTACGCAAAGTGGAGCGCCACTATGGGGAGCGCTGTGGACATCTCCCATTGAATGCGCAAGCGTTGAAGGTCCTTGTCGCTGAAAACACGGCTGCTATTCAGACTCAGATGACCTATCTCAGCAGTTTAATGGAGAGAACATTGCAGCCCCTTACCGGCGACGAACTGTTGCTCATGCAGCAAGAGATGGTGGAGCGCCCGCTGGTAGTACCCTATATCAATGTCCCGGAAACCGAAACCTATATACAGCAAGAGTTGGGGGCAGATGTCTGGGGTCTGCCGGGCCGGATGACGCATATCCTCAAAAACAAGGCCAGCTTTTACCAACTGGTGGATGAAACGGGGCTGCCCGACTTCCAGACGCCCGATTATCGCGTTGCCAGCGTCTATGACCTTCCCACCGCTGCCCGCGATTTTCTGGCTGTGATTGAAGAGATGTATCATGCGGCGGATATGATCCACGAGTATCCGCTGGGGGTGATGTTGCGAGCCGCCGAATCGGACGGCAACTATGGTTGTTGTCTCCTTTATGAGCAGGCGGGGCGCATCGTCATGGTGCCGAATGGTGATGCAGGTAATACATTGTACTATCGGGCCTGGAGCGAGGCGCTTGTGGCGGCCCAGCAACATTTGATCTCCACGATGGATGTGCAGAAAGAGACGCGCGTGGTGATCAGTCGGTATATTGATTTTGTCGATTCGCCCGGGATATCGGTTGTGCTGTTGGATGGAGAGGTGGCCTCGCTGCGCTGGAATGGGCAGCTCCAATTGAAGGGCAGTAAAGCCTGTGTGGGAACCAGTTCGTATAATCCTGGCAACCCCACGCTTCAGCATCTCCAGCAGCTTTATGAAGAGCCAACGGCGGCCTTTTTCGAGGCGTTACTGCGTCGGACGGCAGAGCGCTGCCAGATCGATTTTGCCAGCATTCGTGCTGTGGCGAACCTGGATATTATGCTTCCTGGCCCACTGGAGGCGCGATTGCAGCAGTGCAGGAAAGCGCCACAGGTCAATTATCTCGCCGAGTGTAATCCGCGCTGGACGAACTATACCGATGCTATCCTGACGATGTTAGGTGTGAGCGGGCGCGAGCCAACGGTTGCGAATATACGCGCGGTGATTCAAGAGGGCATCTCGACGGTCGATAAATATCCCTTGCCCGAGCATCTCGATCCCGCCGTCGTGAGGGAGTGGATTTTTGAGCGCGATGCACTTTTAAAACGCGACGGCACCAGGATCATCTGCCGGATGGCGCAAAAGCCGATGGGGCTAATCTTTGCGGGCGACGTGCAGCTGGCCCAGCGCGAATTTGAGCAGATCGTCACCATGCTCTTTACCAAAGTGGCCTCGTAGGTAAACATATCAGGAACAGCATTGCCCGCTTTGAGCTGTATACTTGCTCGTAGTTGTTTATCAAAGAGAGGAGTTATGACTATTATGAGCAACGATACAGCTCTGGTGATTATTGATGTTCAGGTTGGGATGTTTGAGGAGTCAGATCCCGTCTATCAGGGGGAGCAGTTGCTTGCCCGCGTCAATAGTTTGCTGGAAAAAGCGCGTGGTGCGGATATTCCCATCATCTATGTGCAGCATGGCAGCGAACGGGCCGACCATCCTTTGAAGATAGACTCGGCGGGATGGCACATTCACCCCGCCATTGCGCCCCAACAGGGCGAGCGGATCGTTCACAAGCGCATGCCAGATGCTTTTTATGAAACCGATTTGCAGGAGATATTACAACAGCTCGGCACGAAAAAGCTGATTCTGGCTGGCATTCAGACGGAGCTATGTGTCGATACAACCTGTCGGCGTGCCTGTAGCCTGGATTATGAGGTCACGCTGGTTGCGGACGCGCATAGTACCTGGGATCGAGCGCCGCTGACGGCAGCGCAAATTATTGCTCACCATAATGCGCTGCTGGATGGTTGGTTTGCCACGGTAAAAACTGAGCAGGATGTGACGTTCAATCGGCAGTAGGGTGCTGTTGGGTGTAGCTATCCACAAGTTGTGTGAAGCGCGACCTCTCCGAGTCGGGGATATATGCTGTATAGTGCTC
>JAICIM010000420.1 GCA_025928885.1 Ktedonobacteraceae bacterium
ATGCGGAGTGGGAACGGGCGCATACCTGGATTGCCGATCCATCCACCGCAACTCATCCTTTGGTGGGTTATCTCACCCATGCTGCCTTACGGCCTCATCTGGCGGAGCGTGTGAACGAGGTCATCCAGGCGATCTCTCGCGCGGGAATGCCTCCAGATGAGGCGATAGAGCGCTGTATTATGCTGCTCAATCCAGAGGTAGAGCGGCCTCGTTCTGGTATTCAGGAGTTGAGGGAAGGTGGAAGCCTGTATCACGCTGGCACGTTTGTTGCGGATCGTACTGCCGAATCTGCTTTGACGCTTTATCATCGAGGCAGGCGCGGTTGCGCTTTTGGTCGCATCGAGAGTAGAACGCCCTGGCTCACGTTGCAAGGCAGAAGTGCTACCATGCGTTTCGCCCTTGTGCGGCATGGGATGAGAGGCGCACCCACTTTTAAAATACCGCTCTTCTTTGACGTGCGCTCCCTCACGCATAATGCTTCGCATACGGCAGAAATTGTGCTCCGTCTGGAGAATTATGATCCCCCCCTTGAGATACCGCTGCAAGTCATGGTGTATGTGCCTGCTCTCGCACCGCGTGTGGTCTTTGATCAGGTCACGGCTGTTCCCCTTTTTCTTGGGAGCGTGCGGCGCGGTCAGGTCATTCAACGTGTGGTGATCCCGCGCAATACGGCTGATGAGGGGCTGATCCCTCTCGTCGGCCAGATCGAGAGCAATGACGCGGGAGCCAGAGCGGAACCGAGCCGTTTTCATCACAATCAACCGGTGGCTCTGATCGTTGATACTAGCAATAAAGCGCCTGGAAGCAGCTATGATGTGACCTTTCAGATCAGCTACCATCTCACGCCGGGGGCATCGGGTCCCACGACCTTGCAGCTGCATGGTGAAATTTTGCCCACTATCTGGCAGAGCATGTTGCGGGTCAAGCCTCTGAAGCAGCGATTGATGGCAAGCAGTCTTGGTCTGTTCGCCGGTCTGATCTGGTTTGGCAGCCTGGGAGGCGTCATCTCCGGTCACATATTGGCGATGCTCGCGTTCTTTTTCGCTATTCCGCTCTGCATCATGGGGGCCGCTCATATTAGCATCGATGCCTTGCTGCCCCACCTGCAACGTGCTGCATATGGTGGTCTCGCGCAAAAAATCATTGCGCCTCTGATCCGCTGGGGCGTTCCGGCTGCTGCTGGCGTACTGCTGGCCCTGATCTGTGGTCTCGTTTCACAGGTTGATACTGCGTTTCTCATCGGGGGCCTGGTTGGCGCTCTGGTGGGTGGCGTGCTGGGATTTCTGGCCGACTCCTTGCCACTGGCAAAGCGACTACAAACATGGAAAAAGCGCTTTCCCGTCATGAAATGGCAGTTCAAAGGAAAACCCCGCGTCTAGCCATGTGGATTACACGGGGTTTTTCTGTTTGGGAGAAAACGGGAGATTATGAGACGTGGCCTGTATGTCCAACGTATTCGCCATGCTCGGTGCCGGTCTTTTGCAGCGTCAAACTCGCGGGCGTTGTCTGCTCACTGATGGGGAGCGCCACCACCAGCACGCCGTTGCCATAGGTGATGTTGGCATGGACCGCATCGACGGCGTTTGGTAGATCCATTTCGCGATGATAGCTCCCCACGCTCCACTCATCGATCAAGAGTTCTTTGATATCTTTGAGGAGTCCGCGAATAATGCCATCGATGATCAGGTGGCTGTTGGCATCGACCCGTACATTGATATCTTCTGGCTCCAGGCCCGGCATGGGGGCCGCAATCATGAGACGGTCAGCACTGCGATAAACCTTAATCGGCACGTGTTGGATCTTGGCTTTCTCTTGCATCTAGTGTACCTCTTTTTTATGTAGCTCCTAGCCAGCAGGGTTGCGCCGGTCAGGGGTATCGGTTGTGTAACCCATCTGTTGATCCTCACCCCAGGAGGTTCCGGTCTCGCGTCCAGGGGTTTCGACCTGCGTTCCAGGCTCGTTTTTGGCGTGCCTGGCCCCGCTATGAGCGGGGTTATACCCTTGTTGGGCAGGATTGGCGCTGGCTGGTTCTCCAGAACGCTCTTCGGTGTGGCCATAGCCCTCTTTGCCTTCGGTCTCCAGATAGCCATCCTGGTGCGGACGAGCAGAGGTTGTGGCGTTTTGCTGAGCGGGTTGGGTTACATCTGAGATATTTTGTAAAACCTTCTCGCGAGTTGTGCCAGCCGCCTGAGCCGCTGCATCTATATCTTGTAATGTAATATTGCGTGTATCTCCATGATTATCAGCAGGATCATTACATCCACAGCTAATACACATCATTCATCCTCCAATCTCTCTTGATGACTTTTTCGTTCCCCTCTCGCTTGTGAACAGCCTTGATGAAAAGCATGCCAGCATATCAATCTCACGTATTCAGCGCGGAAGTAGTTTCAATGTCGCTGTTCCGGTTGTGCGCAAGAAGAGCAGGAAGGGGCCAGCCAGAAAAACTAGTCCTTTCGTCCCTTTTCTGGCTGGCACAGTATCCATTCCTTGCCGTTTTCGGTACACTGCAAAAGAACAGTTATACAGACAGACATCAATCACAAATACTTGTTCTGGGGGGGATATATACGTGGGGTTACAAATTACGACAGACCAGGTATTGGCACTGTCTCCCGATGCAAGTTCCACCAAAGCCGGCAAAAAGCTTGGCAATAGTAAGCATTGGAAGAATACCGGTCAAAGTTCTGAAGCACTCTGGGGGGAGTGCCAGGGGAGCGCACTCTATCAGGTGCGCATCGAATGTTCCACGCTGACTATTCAATGCAGTTGTCCCAGCCGCAAACAGCCCTGTAAACATGGTCTTGGCCTGCTCTTTCTCGCTCTTGAAACTCCCGAAGCCGTGCCAGAGGCAGAGCATCCTGAGTGGATCGTGTCGTGGCTGGCAAAACGTGCAGCCGTCGCGAAGCGCAAAGAGACGATCCAGGCGAAGGCCAGTGAGGAGGGAGCGCCCGCCACACAGGCCAAAACGGTTGAGAAGCGCAAAGCGCAGGTCGCGCAGGGAATTGAGCGCCTTGATCTCTGGCTCAACGATCTGGTCCGCAACGGCCTGGGCAGCCTGGAAACCCAACCCATCACCTTCTGGGAGCAGCAAGCAAAACAGATGGTGGATGCACAGGCGTCCGGCCTCGCTTCCCGCATACGAACAATGGGGGCAATTCCTAACGCTTCGCCCAATTGGCCTGAGAAGCTCCTGGCGCATTGTGGACAGCTTGCACTGCTCACCCAGGCGTATGCCCGGCTCGATCAGTTGGAACCGGGCTTGCAAGAGGATGTACGTCAGCTGGTCGGCTGGTCGGTCAAAGAAGATGAAGTGCTGCTGCGAGGCGAGCGGGTGAGCGATGATTGGATGTTTCTGGGGCAGATCGTCGAGATTATCGATCGAGGACAGGTCCAGCGCACATGGTTGCTCGGCACGGCCACAAAACGTCCAGCCATGATCCTGCAATTCTCCATCGCCGGTAGCGGCTTTCAGACCACTTACCCCTTCGGCGTTCGGCAGCAGGCCAATCTCGTCTACTGGCCCGGCGCGGCACCACAACGAGCTATGATCGAGGCGCGTAATGGTGAGATGTTTCCTTTCACCGCAACTCTCCCCGGTTATCCAACAATCGATGAATTTTATGCTGGCATTACAGCGTTGCTGGCCCGTCAGCCCTGGCAGGAGCGCTTTTTATGTGTTTTGAACAATGTTATTCCGCTCTATGACCGGGGAAGCGATCAATGGTGGGTTCGCGATGTGGATGGACAGGGATTGCCGCTGACCAGGGGCGAGTACTGGCAGTTGCTGGTACATTCGGGTGGCAGACCCGTCGATTTTGCGGGCGAGTGGAATGGCGAAACGGTTGCGCCATTGGGTGTGTTGGTGGACGGCCATTATCACAAAATTTAAAGCCACAAAAATGTACATAAAATTTTGAAGGGGTTGTGATGGATACTATTGTTACCACCGCCCTCGTGGGTACGGGACAGGCGGGCAATCAAGGCATAACGACCAGCACACCGGTTGACGAATTGGCTGCTCAGCTTTCAGGGGAGCCGGAGCGACAATTGTTGCTGGCGGCTGGGGCCTGGGCTATGTATCGCCGGGCCGGAAGCGTGCCAGTTGCCGCGCCAGAGGCTCCTCCAGTTGCTGAGCCAGAAACGCTTGCCGATGGTTCGCGTCGCATCCAACAGCTCATCGAGACGCTGCTTTATAGCAATGACGACCTGCTGAGGGAAGGGTTGGAGCGCCTGCGCATGGCGGGCTTGCGTCTCCAATATCATGTGTTGCCCCAGGCGTTGCAGCAGGGTGCAGAGAAGAAAGTGCTCAGGGCCGCTCTTGTTCCCGTTTTGGGAGCACGTGGCCGCTGGTTGAGCCAGTTGAACCCGGCCTGGTCCTGGGTGGCGCAATACCTGACGGAGACGACGGATGCCCTCCCAGCTGATGCCGAGACGATCTGGCAAGAGGGGACGCAGGGACAGCGGGCCGAGATTCTCCAGCGTTTGCGCCAGAGCGATCCGGCGAAAGCGAGAGAGTGGCTGACGGCAGTCTGGAAGCTGGAAAAGGCCGAAGCCAGAAACGATTTTCTCGCGACGATCGAGATGCAGCTTTCAATGGCAGATGAGCTATTGCTTGAGCAGGCGCTTGATGATCGTAGTTCCAATGTCCGCGCCACCGCCGTCTCGTTGTTGGCTCGCCTCCCTGAAGCAGCTCTGACCCGGCGCATGCAGGAACGGGCCAATGCGATGCTCTCCTATGATCACAACGAACTGATTGTGACGCTGCCAGAGCAGATCGATCAGGCATGGGAGCGCGATGGCATTACGAGCAGCCGTGACCAGAATCAGGGGGAACGCGGCAGTTGGATGAAAACAGTGCTTGCTCAGGTGCCACCGCAGCATTGGGAGGAGCGCTTCGGCCTGACCCCATCGCAGTTGCTCGATGCTGCCGTCAAAACGAACTGGGCGCTGGAATTGATCGAAGGCTGGTCATATGCCGCCGTACTTCACCGCAGCGCTCACTGGATTGGTCCACTGACTGATTGGTGGTATGGTTTCCAACCTGCTTCTCAACTCACGCGTGCTGGTATGGAGGCAAAAGCAAAAGCGAACTTTGTACACAGACACAAGGAAGACCTTCTGGCCCTTTTGCCACAGCGAGAGGCAGAGCAAAAAGTGTTGCAATTGCGCGAAAACGGTGAAGATTGGCGATCTGTTGCAGCGGTTCTCCCGAAGCCGTGGAGCGAAGAATTTGGACAGACCTGCCTGCAAATCATGCGCGATTACCTGCGCTCTCTCACTAAAGATTCGGACTATGGGTATGAGCAGGTGAATTTTCTCAAAGAGATGGTAATGGCGCTGCCACCGGCCTGTTTCGCCGCAGCACAGCAATCCTGGGAAATACCACCAGATGTGAAGCAATGGGTAGCCTCTTACTGGAAACGTGAATTAACTGCATTTGAATCACACATACAACTGAGAAAACGCGTATTGGAGGAGATTCGATAATGACAACGGTAAATGGAAATGGCGCTCACACCTCGACTGAAAATAAAGAAGCAACGGAACTGAAAGCTGTCTTGCGTCAACACGCTGAAGAGCAATATGCTGAAGAACTCGCAGAACTGGCGAAAATTGATACGCGTCAGCGCCCCCCCAACTGGAAGCTCTCGCCCTGGGCCGTGCGTACCTACCTGATGGGCGACACACTTCCCAACGGCTTCGTCATCAGCCCCAAATATATTGGTAATCCTCGCCTGATCGAGATTGCGGTGGCGACGCTGGCAACGGATCGCGCACTGTTGCTGTATGGTCTCCCGGGAACTGCGAAGAGCTGGGTTAGTGAGCATCTCGCTGCCGCCGTTACTGGCAACTCAACCCTGCTCATCCAGGGAACCGCTGGCACCGACGAACAGGCCATCCGCTACGGCTGGAACTACGCCCGTTTGCTGGTGGAGGGTCCATCGGAGGCCGCGCTGGTGGTGAGTCCGATGATGCAGGCCATGCAGCAGGGAATGGTTGCCCGTCTTGAAGAATTGACGCGTATGCCCAGTGAAGTGCAGGACACGCTGATCACTATCCTGTCTGAGAAAACGCTCCCCATTCCAGAGTTGAATACAGAGGTGCAGGCCAGCAAAGGATTTAACGTTATCGCCACCGCCAATAACCGCGACAAGGGCGTCAACGAGCTGTCCAGCGCCCTGATGCGCCGCTTCAATACTGTGGTGTTGCCGCTGCCCAATAGCATGGACGAAGAGGTTGACATCGTTGATCGTCGCGTTGCCAGCCTCGGTCGCGCGCTGGAACTGCCCGCCGAGAAGCCTGCGCTGGAAGAAATTCGCCGCGTCGTGACGGTC
>JAICIM010000386.1 GCA_025928885.1 Ktedonobacteraceae bacterium
CTGGCAAACGTCATGTTGCCGCTGATGTATCGTGGTTTGTCGGAGCAGGTACAGCGTCAACGCGCATTGCAGGCTCTGAATATGGTCGGCCTGGGAGAGCGCATCGAGCATATGCCGGTTCAGCTTTCGGGCGGACAGCAGCAGCGTGTGGCGATTGCCCGCGCTCTGGTGAGCCAGCCCGCGCTCTTACTGGCCGACGAGCCAACGGGCAATCTCGATAGCCACACCAGCCAGGAAATTCTCGCCCTGCTGCAATCCTTGAATCAGCAGGGCTTAACGCTCATCGTCGTCACGCATAACGCCGACGTGGCCCAGGTGGCGAAACGGCGAGTTGTGTTTAAGGACGGGCAGATTGTGGAGGATGATGGTTCCGTGCAAAGAAAGGCAGGTGAAACGATATGAGCCGTGTATTAGCGCCTCCGCCGCGTATTGTCTCGTCGCAGCCAGAACCGCTGCGGGCAACATCGCCGCGTGGCCTGTTGCTGATTGCCAACTTTCGTGCGGCCCGCAAAGCACTATTAGCCAATGGGAGCCGCTCATTTTTAACGATGCTGGGCGTCATTATCGGCGTAGCTGCAGTGATTACAGCGGTGACGCAGGCTGAGGGGACCAGCGCGAATATTAACCAGCGCTTTTCGAGCTTGGGAACGAATATTCTCACCGTCCAGCCGGGTGCGCCGCCAGCTATGGCTGGAAAAGGCGGGTTTATCCTGAGAAAAGGAGGCAGTAAAGACAGTACGCTCACGCTCAACGACGCCCAGGCGCTTACCTCTCTTGCGCATGTGGAGCAGTCCAGCCCACTCCTGCAAGTTGGGGCGAATGCCATCTTTCGCAATCAGAGCGGGCAATTTGATATGGCCGGCGTTTCTGTCAACTATCCAGCGATCCATAACCTGCAATTGGCTGAAGGTTCCTGGTTTAGCGATGCAGATGAAGAGGCCAGGGCGTCGAAAGTGGTGATCGGGGCAACCGTTGCTGAAACGCTGTTTAGCCCGCTCCATATCGATCCTATCGGGCAAACCATTCGTTTTGGCAGCGGTCGTTTTCAGAGCCAGCCATTTCAAGTGATAGGTGTGCTGTCATCAGCAGATCCGCTGTCCGACCAGAACATCTATGCGCCCTTCAATACGGTGCAGGTTCGCGTGATCAATACCACCACGACCGACTCTATCGAGGTGCTGGTCGATGATACGAGCAATCTCACGCTGGTCCAGCAGGAAATCACTGAGCTGCTGGAGAAGCGTCATCACATTGCCAGCGGTGCCGATGATGATTTCTGGGTGCAATCGGCAACGCAGATGATCCAGAATCAGCAGGCCAGCGCCTCGTCTCTGGCAACGCTGCTCATTGGTATCGCCGCCGTCTCGCTGACCGTTGGCGGAATTGGCATTATGAATATCATGCTCGTTTCTGTGACCGAGCGCACGCGTGAGATCGGTATTCGTCTGGCGGTGGGCGCACGCAAGGCCGATATTCGCAATCAGTTTCTCATCGAGGCCGTGCTGCTCAGCGCTCTGGGAGGGATCATTGGCGTCTTCTTCGGTCTCTTTATCGGCTACGAGATCGTTATGAGCGCCGAACTACCCTTCATTCTCAACCTCGGCGCAATCGTGTTGGCCGTCAGTGTGGCCGGGTTGACCGGGATCATCTTTGGCCTCTATCCAGCTGTCCGCGCAGCCGACCTCGATCCGATCGTCGCTTTGCGTGCCGTATAAAAGTAGTTCCTATAAAAAAAGATCATAAAAGGAGCAGAATCGTATGGAGAATAACAGTCAATCGCGCACGCTTTACATGATTCAAATCATTACTCTTGTTGTACTTGTACTGATATTGATTGTACATATATTGCCGTTCTTTGGGATTATGCCTCCTGGCAAAGGCGCTCCGCATATCGAGACGTATCCTAAAAGCAATATCGCCCCCGTCCAACAACTGGCTGCGGCATCGACCGGTACGGCAGCATTGTTTATTCCACCTCTTATTCTAGAGTAAGCAGAGGAGCTAGAGATTATTATGCAAAATATCAATACCCTTCGCCAGCATATGGTGCTTGCTATCGTTACTCTGGTCATAGCAGCCATTTTGCTTGCCCTCACGTTCATTCCACTGCCGCCCGTCGTGATACAGGGAGGACCAGACGGAGGCGGCAATCAGATGATAGGCGGCCCGACCAACTTTAACTCTTCTGCGCCATCTGCTCAAGCGATCGATCAACAACTCGTTGTGCCGCCATTTACTCTGTTCGCTGCCTAAAACTATGCAGGTGTCAGATTGCTGAGTTTCAAACGTGAAGGTAGCCTGTCACCTGCATCACACCTCCTCCCGGACTTTCCCGACAAATCATCGTCTCTCTGCTGTTTAATTACGTGTAGGAAGCAGGGAATGATTGCTTTGCATGTGAGAGGCTTGCATGTTTGCTAGTAAACATGCTATCAATATAGTGGTAACACTGGGAACTAGGAGGAGCGAACTTGGATAATTTGAGTATATTCAGCGGAAATGCGAATCGTAAACTTGCCCTCGATATTTGCGATCACCTCCAAATGTCGCTGGGCGATGCTGATGTTTTTCAATTCAGCAATGAGAATATTTTTGTCAAAATCAATGAAAATGTGCGCGGACACGACGTATTCGTGATTCAGCCCTTCAGCTCTCCGGTCAATCGCTCGATCATGGAGCTGTTGATCATGGTTGACGCTCTCAAACGCGCATCCGCCGCTCGCATTACCGCTGTTATACCGTATTATGCCTATGGTCGCACCGATAAAAAAGATCAACCGCGCGTTCCCATTACCGCCCGTTTGATTGCCGATTGTATTACGGTGGCAGGTGCGCATCGAGTGGTCTCGATGGACATGCATGCCGGGCAGATCCAGGGCTTCTTCGATATGCCTGTCGATGAGCTGACCGCGCAAACCATCCAGGCTCGTTACTTCACCGCCAAGAACCTCACTGACCTGACCGTTGTTGCCGCCGATGAGGGCTTTGCGAAAAAAGCGCGTCAGCTGGCCGATCGATTGGAGACGCCCCTGGCTATCGTGGAGAAGCGCCGTCTGGGCAACGAGGGCATCACTGAAGCGATGGGGATTATCGGCAATGTGCAGGGGCGCTGTGCATTGATCGTTGACGATGAGATCGATACCGCTGGCTCCTTGACGCAGGCTGTACGCATCGTAACGGCTCAGGGGGCGCGTGAGGTCTATTGCTGCGCCACACACGGCGTCTTTTCCGGCCCAGCCATCGAACGTCTCCGCACAGCACCTATTAAAGAACTGGTCGTTACCGATTCTATTCCCTCCCCTGAAACCAGCCTGCTGCCCAATCTCACCGTCCTGTCGGTCTCCGAACTGCTCGCCGACGCCATCTGCCGCATTCACGATAGCCGCTCGGTCTCAGAGCTGTTTTATTGATTTGTGTTGATAAAGCCCGCAACAAGCGCAGGAGGAGGGGACGGCGACAAGCGCAAGGCATTGTCGCTACTATTCTTCTCAAGAGGTTTGTGTTATAATAGCCGGAAACCTGGGGCATCCTATTGGGGATGCCCTTTCTTATGAATGCTATGCCATAGAGGTGGAGGGGCAAGAATGAAGCCACTTGTTGCCATTGTAGGCCGACCAAACGTTGGCAAATCAACATTTTTTAATCGTATGATCGGCGAGCGTATCGCCATCGTAGAAGATATGCCCGGCACAACCCGTGATCGTCTCTATGGCGATACTGATTGGAATGGTCGCGAGTTTACCCTGATCGACACAGGTGGCCTCGAACTTGGCGGGGGAATACCCGTCGGTCAGGTCGGCCTGAGTGGGCAGCCGGGCGATATTATGAAGCATGTAACAGCACAGGTCCAACTTGCTATCGACGAGGCTGATGTGATCATCTTTATGGTCGATGCGCAGGCAGGCATCACAGCTGCCGATGAAGAGGTCGCGGACCTGTTGCGCCGCTCTCAAAAGTCGGTTATTCTGGCCGCTAATAAAGCTGATAACCTGAAAAGGCGTCAGGATGCCGTCGAGTTCTACGCGCTGGGCCTCGGTGAGCCTGTCGATATCTCGTCCATTCAGGGCGTTGGCACCGGGGATCTGCTGGATCTGATTGTGGAGGCGCTGCCGCCGGCTGATGAGATGGAGGAGGAGGAAGACGAAGATACCCCCCGCTTCGCTATCATAGGTCGCCCGAATGTGGGCAAATCCTCGCTGCTCAACTCCATTATGGGTGTGCAGCGTTCGATTGTTAGCGACGTTCCTGGTACCACGCGCGATACCATCGACACCGAATTTGAGTACGAGGGCCGCAAGATCAAGCTGATCGACACGGCTGGTATTCGGCGGCGCGGTCGCGTTGGGGCAGGCGTCGAAAAATATAGTGTGTTGCGTTCTACACGTGCGATCGAGCGTAGCGATGTAGCGATTCTGCTCATCGATGCCAGCGAGGGATTGGCGGCGCAGGATACGCATATTGCGGGCGTGGTTCACGAAGAGGCCAAAGGCGTGATCGTGGTGGTCAATAAGTGGGATCTGGCCCAGCAGCAGCGCCGGGACGAGCGTGAAGGCAAATTCGCCTCGCAGGACGACGAGATCGATAGCGCGGAACACTATCGGATAACTCTCGCGGAGGATCTCAAGTTCATTCCGTATGCTCCGATTATCTTTGCATCGGCCAAGACCGGATATCACGTCAAATCGATATTAGAGGCCGCGCTCAATGTTGCTGAGATGCGCTATCTGCGTATCCCCACATCGCGTTTGAATGAAGTGGTACAGGAAGCGATTCGCCGTCACAATCCGACAGTGATTCGCACAAAACCATTAAAGATTTATTATGCAACGCAGGCCCGTGTTAATCCTCCAACTTTTGTATTCTTTGTGAATGATCCACAAGCAGTCCATTTTTCGTATGAACGATATCTGGAAAATCGTCTCCGAGAGGCTTTTGGCTTTAAGGGAACAGGTATCCGTATTCAGTTCAGACCCCGCTCAAGAAATGAGGCCCGGTAGACGCCGGGCCTGTTCTTTGCTTTCTCGGCAAAGAAGAGTTACTACCCACAACTTTTTTCCTGACTACCCCGTATATAGTGTGTTGTATCTCATAAAAATATACAAGCGCTACGTGCTATACTGATATATCTATGCAATTAGGAACTTTCAATTGTCATGAATACTACTATATGTTATAGTGAACACGGAATAAGTGTCGTGAATTCCTGCTCCTGTGAGGTACAAACGAATGCATTTTAAACTCACTGCCGCTGATAAATCTGACGTTGGGAAGCAACGCGAGCAAAACGAGGACAAGGCATATAAGCGCATTGAATCGTTGAATGATGGTGATCGCGGCCTGTTCATTGTCGCCGATGGTATGGGAGGATACAAAGCTGGTGAAATCGCCAGCCAGTTGGCGGTAGAGACTATCAGCAGAGGGCTTGATAGCTTCTTCAAACCCCTCCCTGATCAACCTACGATTAAACTTTCTATTCGCAATCAAGATCCCGATGAAACTGTTGTGCAGAATCCTGGTCCGGCAGCAGACGCAAAGAGAACACGCAAACTTTCTGAGACATCGATGAATGAGGCCGCTGAGGAGCAGTTGAAGGTTGCAATTCAGCAAGCGAACAGAGCTATTTTACGCTATGGCGAACAGAAGCCTTCTGCTCATGGGCTTGGAAGTACGGTGACTGCCGTTTTGATTCAAAATGATCATGCTTTTATCGCCAACGTTGGAGACAGTCGTACGTATTTATTAAGAGGAAACGTTTTGCAGCCAGTGACAAAGGATCATTCGCTGGTGCAAAAGTTGGTGGAAGCGAATCAGATTGCCCCTGATGATGTCTACACACATCCTCAGCGCAATTTGATCTATCGTTCCCTGGGGGCCGGACATAAAAATATCGAAGTAGATGTCTTTCAGGAAACAGTACAACCGGGTGATACGTTTTTGTTGTGCTCTGATGGACTCTGGGAGATGGTCCGTCACCAGGATCTACAAAAAGTGCTTAGTGAGCAACGCAGCCCGCAGAAAATTTGCGATATGCTGATCGATATGGCGAACAATCATGGTGGAGAGGATAATATCACCGCCATCGTGGTCCATATCAGTTCGTAGTGAGCATCAGGTGGAGATTACAGGAGTATGGCTCTCCCTTTAGGTACAGTCCTTGATGGAAAATTTAAAATAGTGCAGATTCTTGGCGAAGGTGGGATGGGAACGGTCTATAAGGTGGAACAGGTCGGGACGAATCCCCCCTATTATTACGCTGTCAAAGAACTGCTGATCAGCCCGAATACCCCGGAAGACGAACGCAAGGCAGCGATCGAGCGGTTCAACAAAGAGATCGCGCTCCTGCGCGGTCTCAAGCATCCTCGCATTGCAGGCTTGAATCTACCCTTTCAGGATCGCGGCAACTACTACTTCGCAATGGAATTTGTGCCTGGACGCAGCCTGGAGAAAATTCTCGAAACCAGCAAGGGGCCGCTGCCCGAAGAGCAAGTGATCAAATGGATGATCCAGGTCTGCGAGGCACTCAGCTATATTCATTCTCGCAACCCTCCCATTATTCTGCGTGACTTGAAGCCCGGTAATATTATGGTGACGACGGATAATGAGGTGCAACTGATCGACTTTGGCATTGCTCGTCGCTTCGATCCGAATAAACGTACCAATACAGAGAATCTCGGTACGATTTCCTATGCCTCCCCGGAACACCTGGGATCGATCACCATGCCAGGACAGAAGCGCTCGGCCCAGAATCCGGGCAAGCTGGTGCAGACGGACGCCCGCTCCGACATCTATTCGCTGGGAGCGACCATGTATCACCTCCTGACGAACTATGAGCCGGACCCGATCCAGACGCCAACGCCGGGCAGCATTCTGGCGAAGAATCCTCGCTTGCGTACGGTTCAGACAGACGGGAGGATCGTCTGTCCGGTGGAGCA
>JAICIM010000246.1 GCA_025928885.1 Ktedonobacteraceae bacterium
CGCTGGCCCCTTCGCCAATCAGGCTCTCCGCCGCAGAGATCCATCAGGCGATGACCGATGACTCTGAGGGGAGCAAGCTGGTGCGAGATGCTCATAAACAGCGTCAGCTTGTGGCGTTGATCCCGCTGGTTAATGACCATCAAACGGTTGCAATTCTCCAGATCAGTACTCCCACCGCCACAATTGATGAGTTTATTACCACGCTTCGTTTCATCCTCTTGCTCGGCGTCGGCGGGGCGCTTAGCATCGCGATTGCCCTCACGTTTCCGCTGATCGGGACGGCTTTGCGCCCGCTGGTAGAGATAGAGCGTACGAGCCGCTATATTGCAGAAGAACGAGCGCTCTCGATGCGGCTCTGTCCCCCGGCCACAAACGATGAGATTGGACGCCTGACGCTCTCGTTTAACCAGATGGTGGAGCAGCTTGAGACGGCGTTTAAGCGCCAGGAGCAGTTTGTCTCTGATGCCTCCCATGAGCTGCGCACCCCGCTCACTGTCTTGCGTGGGAGCCTGGAGATGTTGTTGATTGGCGTCGATCGGGGAGATATTGAGACTTCGCGCAGGCTGGCACGCAGCATGTCCTCTGAAGTGTTGCGGATGCAGCGATTGGTAGAGGATCTACTGGCTCTGACGCGTTTAGACGAGAGCAAAAGGATGGTGCGAGAAGATGTGGTAGGCGTGCGTGTCATCATTGATACGGTGTACGATCAGGCCCAGCAACTTGCTCACGGCCAGGATATTCGGAGCGATGTTGTGGCGGATATCTGCTCTGTGCGTGCAGATCCCGACAGGTTGCAACAGATTTTGCTCAATATTGTGGAGAATGCCGTGAAATATACGCCACCCAATGGCTGTGTGAAACTTACTGCCTGCAATGGTGTCGAGCATACGGTTGTCATCGAGGTGCGTGATACTGGCAAGGGGATTCCAGCCGAGGCGCTCCCGCACGTTTTTGATCGCTTCTATCGCGTAGATAGCGCACGCAGTCGTCGGGTTGGCGGAAGTGGCCTGGGACTGGCAATTGCGAAAGAACTCATCGAGGCCCAGGGCGGAACAATCACCATTGATAGTGTCGTTGGTCAGGGGACCACCGTCACAATTCGCCTGCGTGCCGTTACGGATGACGTTGTGGTCGCTCAGCAATCCCCTGTGATCTCATTTGATAATGATGACGATGGGTAGGGTTGTCACAGAATCAACGGTGACATTTTGATTGCCTGCCCGTACATACATGCCGGTAGAGGCTCCGCCATCGAGATTGAGCGCCGTTTGGATCGAGAGGTCAGACGAGACGAGCAGGTCAGCCAGTTCGTCAAGCGAAAATGCCTCTTTGGGACTGACGATCAGTAGCAGGCGACCCTGTTTGTCCTGTGCGACCACGGTGCGCCGTTCGCTGGCAGCATTAGCGTTGAAGCTGGCGCGTTGCCCATTGAGTACCAGCATTGGCGAAGACTGCGTTGCCTGCTGGATTTGTTCGTTATCGGGATCATAGGGTTGGTTGTATAACGCACGTAGCTCAAGGCGTCCCTGCACATTTACCGAGAGCATGCCGCCAAAGCCCTGATACGACGCGCCATGTGCCTGTCCGTTCGCCACCAGTAATCCGGTTGGCTGGTTTTTATCATTGAAATAGCCGCCATTGATCACGGCCAGCGCATGAGTCTGCTTCATCCATTCGTTGAGCGAGAGCGGAAGTTGTGGCTGATAGCCGATGCTGAGATGGATATGGTGCGGATCAAGGCGCAAAATAGTAATCCTATCTTCGTTATTCCCCTCACTCTTCCAGTCTTCTGTACGAATCTCGATACCAGTAGCCGCTTTTGTCCAGACGTTCAAAGATGATTGCGATGATGAAGTCGGCGTCGATGTGCCTGTGTTGAGAATTGCTGGCAGGGCATCACAACCAGTCAGCGATAAAAGGAAAAGCAAACAACTGAGGATGCAGGGAACGAAGCGTGTGTTTCTGGTGGGCATGAAAGATATCGTCCTTATTTCTAGCATACTCACTACCACAAATACTACCTAACGTTTGCATAATACACTTTTAAACTTAATATAGATAGCGATATGGCGTATGATCTCATAGCCTTTTGAGTATAACAAAGACTGCCCCAAAAGTATAGGTGTTGAAGAAATTGAAGAATTTCTGTATTTACGCTGTACCACACTGTCCAGTCTGTATATCACATTGGATGGTGCCATGCTCGAATTGCTGCTTGACGGAGGTATCCGTGAGCACTTTTGTCTGTCCGATTGGATAGCCGAACTTCTTCAGGCCGCCAGCTTTATCGAAATAGGCGAGAATTGGGTTGGAGATGCTATATCCCGTGAAAATATAATAGCGCCCTTTATTGGCCATCGAGATGGTATTCTCTTTTTTGTCGCGAGCGAAGAACTGCCAGTCAGCATCGTAAGGGATCGCACTCTTCATATCTATCTCAGCTGGCGAGATCCATTGGAAGGCGTTGAAGCCCCAATTCATCAAATCGCGCATATCGGTCCACCAATCTTTGGTGTGCATGACCACGCCGATCAGGTGGTGGTTGTTGCGTACTGTTGAGATGACCTGGTTGAAGTTATTGCCGCCATCCCAGCCCGGTTTCCCGCCATCAACGCCTGGATACCACCAGAGAAACTGGTTCCCATTGACAAGGATATGTTCAGGATGAGCCGCAGTTTTGGGGAGGCGATATTCGCGAGTACTGCTGATCTGGCGAATGAGCGGATTGCTCAGGCTGTATCTTCCTATAAACGCTAGATCGTGGGCGCTCGAATAGTGTCCTTGTGTTAAGAGGCCATGCGGGTTCATATAGTGGGTGTCATGCATGCCCAGTTGTTGCGCACGCTGGTTCATTTTTGCCACGAACGTGGGGAGATTCCCATCGAGGTTGTCAGCAATGGCGATGGCCGCATCGTTGCCGGAGACGAGCATGAGGCCGTAGAGCAGCTCGCGTAGGGTATAGGTTTCGCCCTTTTTGATGCCCATGAGCGAGCTATCGGCAGAGAGTCCGTTGATGTCGCGGGCAATGGGATCGGTGATCGTGATTTTTTGATCCGGGTTGCCCGTTTCAGCCGCGATCAGCGCCGTCATCAACTTGGTGGTGCTGAGCATGGGGAGATGCATAAAAGGGTTGCTGGCATACAGCGTGGCCCCTGTATCGGCATCGAGCAAATAAGCTGAAGTTGCATAGACTGGTGGTGCTGGATGATCATTATTCGTGGGAGGAACGATGACCAGTTGGTGCGGGTTTGCGGGCGAGTTTGGTGTACTGGCGTTGCTCTCCCCGGTCTGCTTTTGGGCGATGGTGGTGCTGGCCATGTTTTTGGCCGTCTGGATTGTGGTATGAAAATTGCGAAAGGCCCCGGGCGCAATCAGCGGCGCAAGCACCACTAGAAGGCCCATTGCCAGCCCGACGAATATCAAAGGATGGATACGTGCTATGCCTTTCCTACGCGGTGCTGGCTGGCGCTTGCGTGACTTGTTGCCGAGTCCGTGGGAGGTGCGAGATGGCATGGGCGGTGTGTAGATAGGAGCGGGACGGCTGCGTGGTATGCTCATCTTGTCGGTGGATGGAGCCAGGGCCATATCTTCATCGTCGAATTCGTCGATGCTATATTTTCTTGTCTGCGCTGGCATTTTCCGCGCGGATGGACGTGAGGGCAGGTCATTATAGGTGGTAAGCTTTTTAGCACGCGGGTGCTTGTTGGTGGATGGAAGCGTCTGTTCCTCCTCATCTACCATGAAAGGTGTTGGGGGCGCGGCGGCTGGCATGCTGGGTGGGGTGTAAGGACGCCTTGAGCGAGCTACCGTTGAGCGTGATGGCCCACTTTGATCCAGATGGAGAGAGGCCCGCTTGACCTTTGGAACTTCTGGATGTTCGTCGCTGTAAAAATTCTTGCGAGGTTGCTTTGCTATCCTGGAACTGTAGTGTCGTCGTGGAAGCTCTATGATCTGATCCGAGCCTGAATTATGTTCGTATGCCTCTTCGCGCGGCGTCCTGTGCATGCGCCGGTTACTCCCTTTTTTCCCCTTGAACGTGCAGAGCAAAATATTGCACCAGAAGCGTTACCTGATTTGTGTGTATTTGGTTACATCTATCTTACCCGCCATTGTGGCTGCTGTCAACTGCCAGTTTCTCAACGGTCGATAATGGTAGCAATCGCTGTTGTTGCCTGACCAGAGTCAGCAAAAAACCTCCTTGAAGAGAGCCTGCAAGCGATCCTCGCCTGTGCTGTCCGCAAGAGTACTGATGCCCAATAAAAAACTATCTCAAGATCCCTGTGCGAAATTTTACAATTTTCTGCATTTTTATTGAATTTTCTCTGGTAAAGTTGGGTTTGTGATTACAAAAGCATGCAGAATGATACAGCTATAAGGATGTACCCTATGTATATACAAGAGTGTGTATATGAGCGCCATGATCTCCATGCTCGTAGTGAGGAATCGGTAGAATGCTCTGATCGTCAGTTGGTAGGGAGCGTTGTCGCTGGTGATCACGAGGCTTTCGACATCCTGGTGCGTCGCTATAGTTCGCCCCTCTTTACGTTTATTCGTCGTCACCTGACGGATAACGAGCTGGCGCGTGATGTTTTACAGTTTGTTTTTCTCAAACTTTACATGTTTATTCCCAAGCTCCACGCAAACTGGTCCACGTTGCACACAAACACACCTTTGAAGGCGTGGCTCTTCCAGGTTGCCTGGAACCGTTGCATGGATGAAAGGAGACGGCGCCAACCACTTCTCTTTTCTGAGTTGGAGCCGACACGTGATGAAGAGGACGCGGCTTATCCTACAACGATCCCTGATACCTATCCTCTGCCCGAAGAGGTGGCAGAATATCACGATTTGCAGAAGTCTCTTCAGCGAGCGATTCAGTCTTTACCTCCTAAGTTTCGCTCCGTCGTGCAGTTGCGCTATACTGAAGAATTGAGCTTTGGCGAGATCGGACGCCTGCTCAATATGCCTGAAAATACTGCAAAGACGTATTTCCAACGCGCCCGTCCACTCTTACGAGCCGCGCTGGTGTCATAGCGAAGATCCCTACGACATTGTGGCACCAGGAAAGAGCCAGAGAAGCGATTTCTCTGGCTCTTTCTTGTGGATTGTTCTCTTTAAATTTTGCGATCTTCCCGTAATTCATCAAGCACAATAGCAGTGGCAAGGATCAGCAACTCGTTGACGCCAGGAGCAATATCGACGGTATAGCTATCGCCGATGATGGAGAACTCTTTGCTGATATGTGCGAAGAGACGCCCGTAATGATCGACGATACTGAGATCCCATTCATCGAAGCTTCCCTGTACATACAGGACCGTCCCATCGCTGTTGGCAACCTCAACATGTGGGCGCGGCTCGTCTCGCTTGTGCAGACTGGCAATTTCGGTGCCGTGCATAGAAATGTCGTACTGGGCCGTGTGGGAGAAGATCCGTTGCTTGATATGAAGAACTTCCTCACCTGTATTTCTATCGCGGATAGAAAAGGTGTCGCCGATGCGGAAAAGGTCCCCACTTACCTCAAAAACGACGTTATTGTTGTCGTCGCGAATCACAAAGTCATCAGTCGAAAGGCTGATGGCACGCTCCTTGAGCCGATAACGCATATACCTACCTCCATCTGGATTGGTCCGTCTTGTCTCTGGCAATGTACTCTCTTCTCTACGAGGTCAGAGCGTACGAGTTGCAATAGTCGAATACGTTCCTTGTAAGCTGGCTAGCAAAAATAAAGGTTCTAATGGGGAAACGTGGAGGTCATGGCTGAGTAACTGATATAGGAGACCAGGGAGTATGTACTCCCTGGTTGCCAGATAAGCGCTACAGGTAATACAAGTAGGAGAGGTATCCTTGCTTCTCCTACTTGTATGTTTTATGCTTACTACAGATGTTGACTCTGAGAACCACAGTTTACCACAATTGGAGGCAGTGAGACATGAGCATTCAAACCATCAATCCGGCTACGGAAGAAGTGCTGAAAACATATGAGCCATATAATCAGGAGCAGATTAACGAAGCCCTGACCGCAGCACATACAGCGTTTAAGTCCTGGCGTGATACCTCATTTGCCGAGCGTGCTGCTCTCTTCCGACGTGCAGCAGAATATTTGCGCGAACACAAAACAGAGCTAGCACATGATGCAACGATTGAGATGGGAAAACCTATTGTTGAGTCAGAAGCCGAGATAGAAAAATGTGCGTGGAACTGTGAATACTATGCTGAAAATGCAGAAAAATTCCTTGTAGATGAGCATATTGCTACAAATGCGACTGATAGCTATGTCGCATTCAATCCGTTGGGTATTGTGCTTGCGCTCATGCCCTGGAACTATCCCTTCTGGCAAGTTATTCGCTTTGCTGCGCCTGCATTAATGGCTGGCAATACAGCCGTACTCAAGCATGCCTCCAATGTTTCACGTTGCGCTCTTGAGATTGAGCGAATTTTCCGCGAATGTGGTTTTCCTGAAGGTGTCTTTCGCACGGTGTTAGTCCCAGGAGCAGAAACTGAAAAACTAATAACTGATCCCCGTATTGCTGCTGTCACTTTGACTGGCAGTGAGGAAGTAGGTATATCTGTAGCTTCTACCAGCGGGCAGTATCTCAAGAAACATGTACTGGAACTGGGCGGTTCAGACGCGTTTATTGTGCTTGCAGATGCAGACCTGGACGAAGCTGCTAAGACCGCAGTACGCGCTCGTTTTCAAAACACCGGACAAAGTTGTATCGCTGCCAAACGGTTTATTGTCGTCGAATCGGTCGCAGAAGCGTTTGAGCAAAAATTTGTCCAGGAAGCTGCAAAACTTCGTGTCGGCGATCCGATGCAACGTGACACCCAGGTTGGGCCAATGGCTCGTAGTGATTTACGCGATAGCCTGGATAAACAGGTACAGGCAACGGTAAAAATGGGCGGGAAAGTGCTGTTAGGAGGAAAACCAGTTGCGGGAAAGGGTTACTTCTATGCACCAACCATTGTCACGAATGTAACTCCTGAGATGCCGATGTTTCAAGAGGAAACTTTCGGACCAGCCGCCGCCATTATCTATGCACGCGATACGGAACACGCGATAGAACTGGCTAACAATTCCAAGTTCGGTCTTGGTGGCAACTTGTGGACGCGCAATATCGAGCAAGGTCGTAGGCTCGCTCGTCATTTAGAAAGTGGTGCGCTTTTCCTGAATGGTATGACTGCAAGCGATCCCCGTCTCCCCTTTGGCGGCGTCAAACATAGTGGCTATGGTCGCGAACTTTCCTCGTTTGGTATCCGTGAATTTGTGAATATCCAAACGGTCTGGATCGGGCCGGTGCTTACTACCGCTCCAGCGGCTCCAAAGAGCGAGTAAAGCAAAATAAAATGACGAGGTAGGGATAAGTGCTTCCCTACCTCGTCATTTTATAGTCTTTTAGCACTCGCCCATAAGGAACAGTAAGTTGAGATCACGCATGGGATCGTAGTCCTGAAGCAGTTGAAAGCCGTCAGGTAAGGTGATCCGATAGCGTTCACAGGCTGTCCGAGGAAACAACTCTTTCTTCCACGTCCCCACCGGAAACGTCACGGTAAATGCTCCCTGCTCCTTTTTAACGCTGCATCTATGTTCCTCAAGCAGTTTACTCACGCTGACTTCAATGGTTGGATCAAATGGTGGAACGATCAGGGTAGTAACCGGATAGGTTGGAAGATTAAGCTGTGGTTGCATTCCTGAGTACGAAAAGAAACTTTTTTGCATTCACTTTCCCCTTTTACAAGTCGATATGGGAGTATAATCCCATAGCTAAACTACGTAGATTAACTATATGATTACGCCCCCATAGCTGACAACAAAGAAGCAGCGTTACAATAGCACAAAAACGGGGGAAATAAATTTGATACGGCTTCGTGTTGAGTTAATTAAATCGTATATGCAAGAACAAAAGTTATCACAAAACGCGCTTGCTAGACGTGCGGATATGGATGTCAAAACCATCCAGCGATTGTTTAAAGATCCGACAGCAGAATTTAGCAGTTATACCCTCGGAAAGCTGGCAAAAGCATTAGGAGTTCCACCAGGAGAATTGATAGAAGAAATAAATGGTTAAACGCTTAAAGAAGCGCTGAAAAATGTATAAACAGCTACGAATTTTGTATCATACAGCATCTCGCTTATGCTTTAATTGGGACTGTAGACCAAAAACGTTTTTTCTAACTCCTCTACAGGCTGATCCAGGCGTATTTCTCCATTTCAGCCTCAGCTTCCGTGATTAAATTTCCCATTTTGAAAAATCTCTTTACAATCGTCATCTTGAATAGAAGTATTTTTTGAAGATACTGTGTTTTTGTAGGGAAACTGTTGACATATAGGCAAGAAGTGCGTAATCTGTGAGAGGACACTCCAGAGGAGAAGATAGCGCAACCCCATGATATCTTCTTGTGCCAGAAGGAAGAGAGTATGGCAGATAACGATGATAAACGCCCTTTGATCTCTCGTGCAGATGATATTCGCTCTATTATGCGCACTGTGCAGGCCGGGAAATCATGTATTCTTGTGGGGGTTGACGGTATCGGGAAAACGACGCTGATGCGAGAGCTGTTATCGGCCACAGTCCGTGAACAGTATCTTGCCCCGGAACATGAACGTTTCATTTTTCTGCCGCTTGACGCAAATGAACTATCAAGACCTTCTGCTCTGGCCTATTATCGCCAGATGGCCCTGCTGCTTGAACCGGTATTAACCAGATATCACCTGCCCTTTTCGTCCGATGAGAATATATTGGTGGTTGCTAATGAAGAAATGGTCAGGAAGCACCTGTTTGATCGGGTGGAGGCGATTGTGACCCGTTGCGAACAGTGCAGGCTAGTTTTTCTGCTGGACCGGTTCGAGGTTGCCTTTACTGAAACGGAGCCACAGTTCTTTCGCGTCTTGCAAAGCCTGCGTAGTCGATCGAATGGGCAGGTCTGTTATGTGGCAGCCAGCACAAATATTCCTGTCCTGATTTGTGACGAGCAACAGCAGAGAGTCGTGCGTGAAATGTTTCCTGAACTGTTCAATGGCAATATCTACGGAATCAAGCCGTTACAAAGACAGGATAGTCAGACGGTGATTGACCAGGGATTGCAGGATCATCAGGCTTCTCTCGTTGCTCAATTGTTAGAGATCACCGGAGCACATCCTGGTTTGCTCAAGGCCGTGATGACGGTATGCAATGGTGGAGAGAACGCATTGACGGCGCGGGATTTCCTGGAGCAGATCATTCCCAGGTTGTTACAGGAAACAACGATTGTGAGTCAGTGCGAGCAGATCTGGTATAGTTTGAGTGAGGTGGAGCAGTATTGTCTGAAACAGATACGGCGCGGCCTCTTCACTCA
>JAICIM010000473.1 GCA_025928885.1 Ktedonobacteraceae bacterium
AGAGATTGTCAATGGGGAAAACGTCCTCAATAACTACGACCTCAAATATGTCCATCCTACGTTCCACCTGGATATTCCCCCGGCTGATATCTCGCCCCAGCTAACCCAGGACATCTCACGCATGGCAAAACAGGCATTTCTGGCTCTGGATCTGAGCGGGCTGGCACGCGCTGACTTCTTCATCGATCGCGACACCGGGCGCGTTTACATCAATGAGGTCAATACCATGCCCGGCTTCACCTCGTCAAGCGTCTACGCGAGCCTGTGGGCAGCGGCTAACCTGCCGTATCCTCAATTGCTTGATCGGCTGATAGAGCTAGCGTTAGAGCGCCACGAGCAGCGACAGCGCCTGCGCACCGCCTATTAAAGCTGACAGGCAGGTGCTTCGTTAAGAAAAAAGTCCCATACGCCTTTCTCTTCTCTATCAACATATTATGACCAAAAAAGTCAAGCAGATCGAGTACACGATTAATGTCCGTAATGTACTCGACCTGCTTGCAGTGCATCACTATTGCGCCGCCATGCTGAGGCTGAAAAAGGCTCCATCAGGCAGTTCTTCCCAGCCATGTTTGGCGTAAAAGCCGCGCTGATAAGATTCGCGAATCCGACGATTCATCAACAACATGCGGGTACATCCTCGCTGTGTGGCATAGGAGCGCACCGTCTCTAGCAGGCGGCCCCCGGTCCCCTTGCCGGTCTCGTCGGGATGGACAAACAACTCTGAGATATACCCATCGATCCCGCGCATCAGATTCGGCAGCCAGTGGACCGCAAGATAGCCGACCACCGCTCCATTTTCACGCTCTGCCACCAGGACCGTATTACAACCATCACGCGCCGCCATTTCCAGCATGCGAGCCACATGTTGCTCTGTCGTGGTGTCTGCCTCGCTATTGATACGCTCTATCCAGCCCAAGCGGCGCAATATCGCGGCAATCGCTCTTGCGTCTTCTTGCCGCGCTTCACGAATAAGAATATCGGCTTCCATATCGTCATTCCCTCCCAGGATTTTTTATCATGAAACAGGTTGTCATTGTGTCAATATCAAAGTGCTTTCACAGCACGCAACCAGGATTGAGCAATCAGGGCATGCCCGGCGTTTGATGGATGCACACCATCCGTTGCCCAGAATGCCGGTTCGCGCTGAGTACTGGCCTGCGCAAAGATACCATCTAATGGAATCAGGATGGCATGAAACTCGCGTGCCAGTTGTCTGACAACAGCGATCTTCGGATCAAGGTCCTCGCGCCACTGGACGCGATCGGCTGGCACCGGCAGCACAAACGGCTCCAACAAAATCAACCTGGCTCCCAGATTCTTTGTCACATCTTCTAGCAGGGCGCGATAGTTATCTGCGAAGGTCTCTACAGAGGTTGGCGAGTGCCGATCATATCGCCTCCAGGTATCGTTAATCCCAACCATCAGCGAAACCCAGGTCGGTTGCAGATCCAGGCAATCAGCCTGCCAGCGCTGCCGCAAATCGCTCGATCTGTCGCCGCCAATGCCACGGTTGAGAAAATGCACGTTCTTCTCGGGATAAAGCGCCTGGAACCAGGAGGCCGCCAGCATAGCGTAGCCATAACCCAGGTGATGATGCTCCTGTCGATCGCGTCCCGCATCGGTAATACTATCCCCCTGAAACAGCACGGTGGCTCCATCTTCAATCAAGAGTGACATACTATCCTCTCTTTCCTGCTCTCCTTCTTTTAAAGAAGAGATTCACAATGATCCTTTTTCCTGCAATGCATCCCGAATGGCCTGCACGGCCTCTGCAATAGGCACAATACTGCTCTCTTTACGCGCTCGCCACTTCAATTCAACGCCACCATTCTTCAACGAACGCTTGCTTACCACTACACGTAACGAGAGACCGATAAGATCGGCATCATTGAACTTGACTCCCGCCGTCTCCGCACGATCATCGAACAGCACGCTCAGGCCCGCCGCAGTCAAATCTGCATAGAGCTGTTCGGCAATGCTGCCGGTCTTATCCAGATCAAGCCCCAACAGCGCAATCTGATATGGGGCGATCTGAAGGGGCCAGATAATCCCCTTGTCGTCGTGCTGCTGCTCCACAATGAGTGCCATCAGGCGACCAATGCCGATTCCGTAGCTGCCCATCTGTATCAGACGTGCATTCCCCTCGGCGTCGAGATAGGAGACATCGAACATTTCAGCGTAGCGCGTGCCAATCTTGAAGATGTGGCCCAGTTCGCAACCACGAAAGGCGTGCAGCGTGCCACCACAAAACGTACAGGTTGCCTGATCGTAGGCTGAGGCGATATCGGCCCAGAGATCGACCCTGAAATCGCGGGGATAGTTAACGTGCTGCACGTGGTAATCGACTCGATTTGCCCCCGCCACAAAATTGTTTCCCTGTTGTAGCGAGGTATCGGCGATAATCAAAATGTGTTCGTCCTTTTGCAAAGGCGAGGTGTAACCTGCGATGATGCCTTCTCGCGCCAACTCTTCGGGCGTTGCAAGATGCAGATCGGTCGCGTTCACACCCGCGCGATTGAGCGTATTGGTCAGCTTTACCTCGTTGACCTCCAGATCGCCTCGCACCACAACCAGCACCATTCTGCCGCTCGCCACATAACAAACGACCTTCATCGTCTTCGCCTCGGGAATATTGAGATATGCCACCAGATCGCTGATCGCCATACAGCCGGGCGTATGGACCTCTTCCAGCGGCAATGCTAGCTCCTCTGGCAGGGCCGTACGCACAAACTCCGCCTTCTCTTGATTGGCCGCGTAATCGCATGTGTCGCACTTTAATATGGTATCTTCGCCGGCATCGGTGATAGCCACAAACTCAAGCGACTCTTTCCCACCAATCACGCCACTGTCGGCCTGCACGCTCAAAAAATCCAGCCCACAACGCCGAAAGATGGCCTGATACGCCCCCTTTACCCGCTCAAAGCTACGATCCAGTCCGGCTTGATCGGCATCAAAACTATAGAGGTCTTTCATCAGAAATTCACGCACCCGCAACAACCCACCACGCGGTCTCGGCTCGTCTCGTAGCTTGACCTGGAACTGATAGAGCATTTGTGGGAGATCCCGATAGCTGCGCAGAAACTCTTTTGCCAGCAGTGCCGACACCTCTTCATGGGTCGGCGCAATCACCATCGCACGCTCTTTGCGATCTTGCAAGCGAAACAGCACCGGACCATACAATTCCAGGCGCGAAGGTCCACCAGACGCCGGACGCTGATCCCAGATCTCCTCTGGCTGAAGCATGGGCAGTATGACCTCTTGTCCACCGATACGATCCATCTCTTCACGAACGATCTGCATGATATTGCGCAATACGCGATTGCCCAGTGGCAGATAGCTATAAACGCCAGCGGTCAGTTGACGAATAAATCCGGCACGTAATAGCAGTTCATGGCTGCGTTCCTCGGCCTCTCGTGGCGCTTCACGCAGCGTCGTTGTCAACAATTGTGAGACTCGCATAGACAGAACCCTCCTTATCTACGTTCTCAGTTACACAAACACATCGCTCCCACATACGTACAGCCTGTTGACTGCAACACCTTGTAAGAGGCAAGCAAAGATAGCTCGCTCTCATTGCCTCTTGACCTGCCTTTTCCCCTCTTGACTGAAAGAGGAGAAAAGGCACCATAGTATTCAACAAACAAGATCTTAATAGGCGCGTGCGAAGATCGCCTCACAGGTTGCGGGCTTTCCGGTGTAGATGCACTTCCCTTGCACGCCGCCCTCTGGCTGATCGAACGGGATAACGCGCAGGGTTGCTTTCGTCTCTTCCTTAATCGCCAGTTCTGCCGCGCTATCTTCGGCCCATTTCACACGCACAAAACCGCGCTTCTCCGCGATGATCTCTTTGAACTCGTCGTAGCTATCGGTGGCATAGGTATTCTGCTTGCGGAACTCGACCGCACGCTGGAAGAGCGCCTGCTGCACCTCTTCTAACAGTGCTGGCACATGCGTTTCGAGTGCATCCACAGAAATCGGGGTCTTCGCGCGATTATCGCGGCGCACCAGCATCACGCTGTTGTTCTTCACGTCGCGCGGCCCGATCTCCACACGCACAGGCACGCCGCGCATCTCCCATTCGTTATATTTCCAGCCCGGCGTATTCTCGCTCATATCAACCTTCACGCGCACCTTGCCCTTGAGCATCTTCTCAACGCGCGTCACCTGCTCAAGCACCGCCGATCTCTCGGCCTCTTTGCGCCAGATCGGAACAATAACGACCTGATACGGCGCGAGGCGAGGCGGCAGAATGAGACCGGAGCTATCTCCATGCACCATAATGAGGCCACCAATCATACGCGTGCTCATGCCCCAGCTGGTGGTGGCGCAATATTTGCGCTGCCCGTCAGAGTCGAGATACTGAATGTCGAAGCTCTTCGCAAAGTTGTTGCCAAGATTATGGCTGGTCCCGGCCTGAAGCGCCTTGCCATCGCCCATCATTGCCTCGATAGAATAGGTGCGCAAAGCCCCGGCAAACTTCTCGTTTTCGCTCTTGCGTCCAGCGATTACTGGAATGGCTGCATCTTCTTCGGCAAACGCACGATAAACCTCCAGCATCTGCTTCGTGCGCTCTTCGGCCTCATCAAGTGTACGGTGAGCCGTATGGCCCTCCTGCCACAGGAACTCAGAGGTACGCAAGAAGAGCGTCGTCCGCTTCTCCCAGCGCATCACGTTGTTCCATTGATTGATGAGGATCGGCAGGTCACGATAGCTCTGTATCCATTTGGCGTAGGTGTGACCGATGATCGTCTCGCTAGTTGGGCGAATTGCGAGAGGCTCCTCAAGCTCCTCGCCACCACCGCGCGTTACCCAGGCCACCTCTGGCGCGAACCCCTCCACATGCTCGGCCTCGCGCTCTAAAAAGCTGCGTGGGATGAGCAGAGGGAAGTAAGCATTCACCACATCGGTCTCTTTAAACCGCGCATCCAGAAGACGCTGCAAATTTTCCCAGATGGCATAGCCGTAGGGTCGAATAATCATACAGCCACGAACCGGCGCATAATCAGCCAGTTCCGCCTTACGCACCACCTGGTTGTACCACTTTGAAAAATTATCTTCCTGATCCGCAATTTCCTCGACGTACTTTTCCTCGTTGTCCATGACATCCTCTTTTCAAGCATAAAAAAACTCGCCCTTCTACAAGGACGAGATCGTTACTCGTGGTACCACCTTATTTGAAGCACGCCTCACGACACGCTTCCACTCACGCGGTCACAAATGAACCGCACCTCCAGGTAACGGTGAGGACTCCGGTCAGTTTCTCACTGACGCTCTCAGGTGGGTTCAATATGGCTCCATCTGCCGACTTGCACCCTCTCGGCTCGCTGCTTGATTCCGCCAACATTTACTAATCCTGATCAGCGCGTTTGCTGTATTCTATTCGTTGCACCAAGAATACACTATCACGCAAAAGGTGTCAAGCATTTCATACCCGGTACTTTGAGCATGCATCATCGCACGATTCTGCTCTTTAAATGAGTACATCCAGCAACGCTCATGGGTCGTAGTCGCGCGACTGTATCGCGCCTGGATTGGCTGATGATCCCGTTCGAGGGCGCGATACA
>JAICIM010000252.1 GCA_025928885.1 Ktedonobacteraceae bacterium
AAATTGGCGCTCTTGGCGTGGCTTTCGATGAAGCGCCTGCGCGGGGTTACATCGTCGCCCATTAGCATACTAAAGACCTTATCAGCTTCAATGGCCTCATCAATCGAGACCTTGAGGACAGTCCGTTTGGCGGGGTCCATCGTGGTATCCCAGAGTGTGCCAGGGTTCATCTCGCCCAGACCTTTGTAACGACCAACCTCCGGCTCCTTGCCATTATGGGTGGATTTGTACTCCTCGACCAGCGCGTCTCGCTCCTCATCGGTATAGACGTAATGCACCTGCTTGCCAAACTTGATGTGGAACAGTGGAGGCTGAGCAATATAGAGGTGTCCATCCATAATCAATTGTGGCATATGGCGGAAGAAAAAGGTCAGCAGCAGCGTGCGGATATGCGCCCCGTCAACGTCGGCGTCGCACATAATGACGACGCGGCCATAGCGCAGCTTCGCCATATTGAAATGCTCGTCGATGCCCACACCGATAGCGGTAATGATGTTCTTGACCTCTTCATTTTTGAGGATCTTGTCCAGGCCCACACGCTCAACATTCAGGATTTTACCACGTAATGGCAGTATTGCCTGAAAATGCCGGTCACGCCCTTGTTTTGCACTTCCGCCAGCACTATCGCCTTCTACAAGATACAATTCGCAACGGTCGGCCCGGCGCTCGCTACAGTCGGCCAGTTTGCCGGGGAGCGTGGTGTCGAGGACGTTTTTGCGCTGCACCAGATCGCGGGCGGCACGAGCTGCCTCACGAGCACGCGCTGAGGTCAGACACTTCTCGATGATCGCTTTGGACTCGCTCGGCGTGACCTCAAGGTATTGCGTGAGCATTTCTGAGGTGATAGCCTCGACAATGGGACGTACCTCTGCATTGTTCAGCTTGTTTTTGGTCTGCGATTCAAATTGCGGATTGGGGATCTTGACGCTAACGACCGCCACCAGCCCCTGGCGGATATCATCGCCGGTCAGATTGCCGTCTTTCTCTTTGAGCAGATTGACCTTACGGGCATAATCGTTGAGCGAACGGGTGAGGGCGCTGCGGAAGCCGGTGATGTGCATGCCACCGTCTACCGTGTTAATACCGTTGGCGAAAGAGAACTCGGTGGTGGACCAGCTATCGTTGTACTGGAGCGCAATCTCAACCTTCATGCCATCCACGTCGCGTACAATACTTACCGGGCGCGACTGAAGTGTGTTGCGGTTCTTATTTAAGTAGCGCACAAATGAGATCAGACCGCCCTCAAAGTAGAAGGTTGCCTCACGGTCGGTGCGCTCGTCTACCAGCGAGATCGTCATACCGCGATTGAGATAGGCCATCTCGCGGAAACGCTGGGCCAGGATCTCAAAGCTGTAATCGCGGGTCTCCATGACGGTGAGATCGGGCAGGAAAGAGGTGATCGTTCCCTGGCCTTCAACGGGGCCGATGTCCTGCAATCCCGTGACAGGAAATCCTCTCTCGTAGCGCTGGCGATAGAGGCGACCATCCTTTTTCACATCGACCTGGCACCACTCAGAGAGAGCGTTGACCACCGAAACACCAACGCCATGCAGGCCGCTGCTGACCTGATAGCCGCCGCCGCCAAATTTACCGCCAGCGTGGAGGATCGTCATCACCACTTCGAGCGTTGACATACCCGGTCGCTGGGGATGCTCATCGATCGGGATACCGCGCCCGTTATCTTCGCTGGTCACTGAGCCATCGGCATGCAGAGTTACTTTGACAGTATCGGCATAACCGGCCATGACTTCATCGACGCTGTTATCGACGACCTCGGTGATCAAGTGATGCAGACCACGCTGATCGGTCGCGCCGATATACATACCAGGACGCACACGGACGGCCTCTAAGCCCTCTAAGATCTGAATATTTTGTCCACTGTAGCCATTACCATTACCGTTCACTTTTCCAGCTCCGTCCCCGCCAGAATTAGTTGTAGAATTATGTAGAGCCTCGTGATCATCAGGGAGTTGCTCTGTCATTAGTGATTCTCTCGTCTTCGCCATAGAACCTGTACATTCCTTTTGCTCAGTAGCCACAAAACATGCGGCGAGGGCCGTTCGTTGATCTGTTCAACAACGGGGAAATGCCGCCGGGCAAGCGCTGGTCTCGCCCCTACCATCTATCATAGAAAATGATTATGGTAGCAAGTAAAATCGGCCTTCGTTTGTGTCCGTTCTATCCTCCCCGTAGAGTGAGATAAGCGCCTTGCATACGACATCACACTTACAAGAATTACATGACCATACACAGACAGTGCCTGTATAGAAAAAAACAAACAGGAGGTGAGTTGTTGCGGAAGGCTAATCTACACCCATAACCAAGTATTCTCAGAGAATATGGAAAAAGTGGCAATGGAAGCCACATTTCGCTACACCATTATAGCACATTCTCCTATTTTAAACAATGCAGATAGGTTGAACGGACAACCGAAAATTGGGCTTTTTTCGATAGAGAAACAATTGGTGAAATTTGGTGGGAACGCGACCGATACACTGGCTTCAGAAGCCATTTCACAGGAGAGAGAAGCGGGGTATTGTGTTTCCAGCTCTTCTCTCTCCTGTAAGCGATTCGCGCCCCACAGGGAAGAACCATTGCGGGCAAGATGTCAATAGCGGTTGCCAGTGACAGGTCCGCCCATAGGCATGCCGCTCGGTGGCTGCATAGAGGGAACGCCGGGCATATTTTGCATGGGAGGAGCGCCTCCAGTGAGATGGGTTGCGCAGTATGGGCAAAAGGTCCAGCGCAGCTCTAGCAGACGCTCACACTTGGGGCAGGGACGTTTGAGCTTCTGGCCGCAGGAGGGGCAGACCTGGAAATCGCCCTCAATGCGGGCATGACAGTTGGTGCAGGTCTGGCGCTCGGTCATCTCTGCAAGCAGGGACTCTTCCTCTAACTGACGCTCATAGATCTCTGCCAGAGTTTGACGGGGACGCAGAATCATATAAATAAACAGGCCACCTACGTTAAAGACTGCAACCAGCACCGTTGCCAGGATCTGGGTCAGAAAGTCCTGTGTGCGGGAGCGAATATCACGAAATGTCCAGATCACAATACTTAAAGAGAAGATGACAAAAAAGGCAATGGAACAACCAATGAGCGGCCCCACCAATCCTTGTAAGGTATTTAAGAGGTTATTTGAAGAACCCGCAGCAGGGTCCGCCGCCAATACCAGGGTCGGCAATATACTAGTAGCACTCACAGGACAAAGGCCCCTTTCAATAGTAGAAAATCTTATACTGCATACAAAAGCAGTGTATTATGCTTACTTAGTTACAAATTTTTGATGATTACACGATTTATAACGTTTCGTTCTATGCTCCGATGACATCATAGGACTATGTGTTACAGGTAAAGACAGCCTCATCTTCCCCTGTCTATTGTGGGAGAAGATGACAACATGAGCCGATCTTAGTACACTGGAATAAACAATTTACGGCGGTAAAATTACCTGATGAAATTATTCATCCTATATCCATTCTATACCTACGAGAAAACAAGAGTTGTTATGCCTCCCCCACCAACCATGACATGCACGGCGCTCCCCCCAGCATCATCCACGATAGGCAACGCCTCCTGCCGCTCTTCCAGCAGATTTGCCCGCTGTGCTCCAGAGAAGGAGAAGCCGGGGCGAATGATTGCTTCCACAGCGCGAGAGAGTGGATTGTAGACGCGTACGACGACGCCCTGCCCGTTGTTGCAGCGCTTAATGGCGCTGACCACCAGTTCGCGCGGCTCAACCCTCAGCAGAGCAGCCGTTGAGGCGAGTTGCCCGGGATGTGTCTCCGCCACCACAACGCGTGTTACAATTGGCAGATTAAATGCCTGCGCCTCACGCAACACCAGCGCCTCCTCCGCCTCCCAGCTTCCCTGATGAGGAACCAGCGCATAATCGAATTCGTGGTGGCCCAGACACTGCGCGTCGGGCGTATGCTCCATTGGTCCGGCGTGACCGTGACGCGTTACCAGATCGCCACGCGACAACCATTCGACGCAGCGCAACAATGTGATGGCAACCGCCGACTCCCCTGAACCATCCTGCACTATCTCATATTCTGGCAGGCCGCGATTGAGAATACCTGAACCGATCCCTCCATTTTTAGCATTGCTGACATCGACGAAACGCTTCTGGGGAAAGACGTTCACCGGCTCCTCGGCCCATTCCGAGCTATTAGCAGGGCGCGACTGAAGAGCTGGTCGCATACACACCTCAAATGTGCCTTCAGCAGCAGCATATTCTACTGGATAGGACACAGGAAAGAGCACACGCAATCGATGATCTTTGACTCTATTTTCTATACGCGTGTGAATATCAATCCGACGCACACCTGGGACCAGGGAGATTTCGCTGACGAGCGGGCAATTGGTCAGGCGAGTACTACGTTCGGTGCGATGCGCAACACATGCTCCAGGCAGAGCAAAACGGCTGCTCACGCGCAACGTCGCCCGCACGGGACCGCTATGCACCAGCTCGATCTCTGGCGGCTCGGCTGGCCGATCGATGAGCGTATCTTGCTCAGGGGGACAATAGGTATAGAGATCGCCAACATCGCCGCCATCAACGAAGCGGTTTTGTCCACGCAAGATCGCGCCGCTCTGCTTATCCGTAACGATCAGCGTGCCGTCCTGTGCATCGACCTCAACGCGATAATACTCGTTCTCGATACTGCGTACATCAGCAGCAAGCGAACTGCTAGCCTTTGGCAGATCTTTGAGGCCGCGCGGATAGAGCCAGAAGGTCTTGAGGCCATAAGCGGGAAGATTGGTCGCCACAAAATCAAGCGTCTCCCGCGCCTGATCAATCAGCGTGACCTCCAATGTATGCACGTCCTCACGCTCCAGCAAAGCCAGGACGCGCTCACCGGCCACGTTCAACTCATGCTCGTTGACCTCGATGCGTCCCGCCGGAGCAATCATCACCTCGATCGCCACCACACCTGGCTGTAGGGCATGATGAGATGTGCCGTGCGCATAATCGTCGATGGAGACACGTGAGATAACATGGCTCCCAGCTTCGCCGCCGGGCGTCTCTGCCAGAGCGCTCATGACCAGGCCGTGCGCCATCTCGATCATTTGGGCGGGAGTTGTCACGCCGGCCAGGGCGGTGGCGCTGGCAAACATCTCGCGGGCAATCGGCATGGTACCGATCTCCTGCCGCCAGCGATTGACAACGTGATAGGGCATTGTGTTGCCATCTGCATCAACGATCACCACGTTATGCAGAGAGCCAGGAAGCTGTACCGTCACCTGTACCTGCTCCGTACGCGGTCCGGGTCCTGGATTAAAGACGACGAGCGGGAGCGGGGCATGGCTGGGGTGAGCAACCGGGAAGGGTGCCTGCGTATCAACGACATCAACGATCTGTTGCATCGCCTGGCCGATGACGCTCTCGGCAATCTGCTGGCTTTGCGCGAATCTCACACTATTTTCGCGATGCACCTGATCGATACTACAGCCACAGATGCTATCGTGAGGATGATTTTGCAAAAGATATTTCCAGGCCAGGGAGACAAAACCACCCGGATAGGCCGTACCAAGCCGCTCGGCCCATGCGGTCAGCGGCTCAACCCAGTATTGCAAGAGATGCTCGGTCGCGGTGTTCTGTTGCTTGATCCACATACGCGTGGAGAGGACCGAGGGCAAGAGGTGAGCATACTGGCTGCTACGCATCTCGCCGCGTAACGTCTCCAGATGCCCCGCATGCTGCCGTATCTCAGCGATATATTGTGGCAACGTGCCGATCTGAAGATGAATGGCATCGTAGTGCTTGCGCTGATCACGCTCGTCATGACTGCGGTTGAGCAGGCGTTGCCGTTCGGGGTCGAGATGTGCAAGCAGGGCATTTGCAGCCTCGATCGCAGCTGGCAGACCATCCTGGGGTTCCAGATGATCGGAGCCGTTCATAAAGAGCAGCGTATCGGTGGTGGCTTTGGGCAGGATGTTGGAGGTGAGCAGTTCGACACGGGTGACAAATTCGGCTGGTTGCAGGGGGAGCTGGCGGGCGTTGGAGTAGCCGATCGGATCGGCAAGATGGATAGTCAGGACGCGCGAACCATCGGGGGCTTCCCAATAAAACTCGCTCTGATGCGCCTCTTCGCCGACGCCACGCCAGAAAACGGCGTTATCGATGCCAAAACCCTGCAATATCTGTGGCAATTGCGCGATATGGCCGAAACAATCGGGAACATAGCCAACGCGCATGCCGCCGCCGAACTCAGCGGCCCGGCGCAGACCAATCTGCAAATTGCGGATCAAAGCCTCACCACTGACCAGAAATTCGTCGGGTTGCAGATACCAGGGACCGACCTGGATGCGCCCGGAGCGAATATAGTGCTTGAGCCGCTCTTCTTGCTCTGGCCGCACCTCTAAATAGTCGTCAAGTACAATAGTCTGCCCGTCGAGCAGAAAGAAACGAAACTGCGGGTCGTGATCGTCTTTATCTAAGATGGCGAGCAACTTATCAACAGTCCTGACAAGGCGAATACGAAATTGCTGAAACGTCTGATACCATTCGCGATCCCAGTGGGTATGAGGGACGATCAAAATAGTGAGTTGCTCGGTCATACTTCTCCCTTACACAATTACGTACAAAATGTTTGTATTCTTCTCACCATCGTAGGAGTATCACCCATTATATACTATTGAAGCCGTCCGACCCTACAATTGTTCCTATCTCACCTAAAAGTCTTATCAAATTCTAACCAACATCGAATAAACAGGACTTTTTTCTTATGCGTTAGAGGCCGGAGAGGTGGTATGATATTTTGTAGCTAGTTGTCTTTTTCTGTTTCAAGGAGTTGCAAGCCATCGAAACGAACCACCTATTCGCCTGCCTGTGGGGGAGTAAGGCGCATTGCCATACTCTACCAGAACATATGTTTTCTATTGTGAAGGAGGCCGCACATGGCGAGTGGTAACTACGCGCGAAGGACTGCTACGCGAGTACCCACAGAACCACAAACCGTTATTCCCCCAAGAGCCACGCGCGAACTGCAAACAATCGTTGTTGAAGAAGAGGACCACTCTGATAGTATGAGCGTCACCACGCGCCCGGTGACGTTACGCAACAAAACAAAGGCGTTGGAAGAGGTGCAACTGGCCGAGAGATATACCGAACCGGTGCGCCCCTCAACTCGTAGCTCCACAACATCTCGCAGTACGACATATCACGCCACTAATCGCACGCGAGATCTATACGAAGATCAGCGTCCCCGGCGCGTCGTCATTGATGCGGTCGCACCCGATCCGATCGAGCACCATCGTCCCTGGATCAAGATATTTATTGGGAGCGTCGTCGCAGCTGTCATCTTTGCTGTAGTGCTTATTTCAGCTGGGATAACGCAGAGGCCGGGCCTTCCCCAACTCATTACCAACACGGGCGGTGGGGTCTATAGCATTCAAGTGGGTGGGGCGGACGCGAAGAGCTGGCAGGAAAAAGAGCCTATGCCAGCGAAGACGGCTATTCCAACGAAAACCGGCCCTTACGGTGTTCTGGGCAAACCAACTATTTCGGTCGCTTTCATCAATCAGGTGCTGGCAAGCTATAATTCGCCTGCTGCCGGGAAGGGTCAGGCGCTCTATGATCTGGGCGTGAAGTATGGCATCGATCCCGCCTTCGCGCTGGCCTTCTTTCAGCACGAAAGCACCTTCGGGACACAGGGCGAGGCACGCACCACCATGTCGCTTGGCAATTTGCGCTGCATCCCCGACCGTCCATGCGTCGATCAGGATCGCGGCGGCTATGCCCAGATGCAAAGCTGGGAAGATGGCTTCGAGATCTGGTATCAGTTAATTCGCAACTATTACATCGCTCGTCGCGGCCTGATAACGGTTGAGCAGATCATTCCCGTCTATGCACCTGCCGCCGACAGCAACAACGAACTGGCATATATCTCTTCCCTCAAACACTCCATCGACACCTGGCATGCAGGAATGCTCAGGCCGTGACATACGGCGTACGCAGAAAAAGAGGGACGGCTCTTGTTGACAAAAGAGCCGTCCCTTATGCTTTGACCAACCCCTGACCGATGGCCTTGCTCAAGGCTTCCGTACGCCCTGAGACGTTGAGCTTCTGATAGATGTTGGCAAGATGAAAGTTAACCGTCCGTTCGCTGACATAGAGACGGGCGGCGATCTCTTTGTTGCGCAAGCCACGCGCCAACAGTTGCAGCACCTCTAATTCGCGGGCCGTCAGCACTTCTGAGCCGGGCTGCGTTCTGCCAATGCGCGAGAGAAGCTTTCCGGCCAGCTGCGGCTGAATATGGACCTCGCCACTGGCTACCGTTCGTATCGCCTGCGCTAATTCCTGAGCGGCGCTCTCTTTCCAGATATAACCATCAGCCCCGGCACGCAGCGTCTCGTAGAGATATTCTTCACGATCCTGCGTCGTCAAGAGCAGGACGCGCGTTGTGAGGTTCAACTGCTTGATCTGCCGTAGCGCTTCCAGGCTCTGTCCGTTCGGCAACTGCGCATCGAGCAAGAGCACCTGCGGCCCCAGTTCTAACGCCTCGCTCACCGCCTGAACGCCATCAGCCGCCTCGCCCACGATCTGGATATCGGGAATGGCTTCGAGCAAATGATGCAAGCCAGCACGAATCACTGATTGTGCATCAACGATTAATACATGTATCTGTTCCGATGATGGCGACACAGTGGAGGCAGCAGGCTCGACAGGTTCTGAGACAGGTAGATGGATGGACGGAATATAGGGGAGATGGACGGCAAAGCGCGTTCCTCGCTCCTCTAACTGTTGAATCTCAAAGAAGCCACCAAGCTGTTCGATACGATAGCGAAGATCGGTCATGACTGCTGTATCGCATGGATCAGCCTGTTGTGTGCTGCTCTCATTCATGGCAAATGGCGGGGCCGCGCTTTCAATAGTCTCTTCAGAACTCTCGGCGGGCAGGCCATCATCTTCCAGGCTCAAATAGACTTCGCCCGACCCGTAGTTGAGGGTCAGGCGCAGTTTCCGCGTCTCGCGATGCTGCTCGATTTGATAGAGCGCCTCACGCGCAAAGAGATAGAGCAGGCGCTCGACGGCATGGGTCAGGGTATGCTCTTCCGGGCGGCCCTGCTCGTCGATGCCGGAGAAAGAGATGCGGCTGGAGATGCCAAGCTGTTCGGCGGCATCCTCAACCAGCAAGGACAGGGCATCAGGCAGCGTGCGCCCCTCCAGTTCAGGCAGCGCCTGCTCATTGTTGAGGGAGCGTACAATGGCCAGCATCTCCTGCGTCATCTGTTCCAGCGTCGTCAG
>JAICIM010000197.1 GCA_025928885.1 Ktedonobacteraceae bacterium
ACATTGCTGATTGTTGAAAATCATCATTTGTCTCGACTCCTGCATAAACTCCGCCTGCCAGTTGCATTGATTCTTATACTGCCTATAGTGGCTTTGTGTAACTTCTATCTATGGTGGATGTAACTGTTATGCTGATACCAAACCATCCTATTTTTCGTCAAAACGCTGTAAAGCATTATATGCAAAACAGGCAGAAAGATACGTTACCGCGCTTTATCTCCCTGCCAATTGCTCTCTTCCTGTGGGTGCTGCTGGGATTGCTCCTGATAGTGGGCCTGCTGGCCTGGTATGAGCAGGTACCAGACTATGCGACAGGGCAAGGAGCAGTACTCAGTTCCAGATATACGTCGTACTATACTCATCAAGGAGCTGTGGCCGCAGCTTTTTTTGCGATCGATCAGGCAAAGCATCTTCATATAGGACAGAGCGTAGCCGTACATTTCGCGTCGTCTTCCGATGCTTTCTTGAAAGGAACCGTTCTTGCCATTGATACAGCTGTTAGCCCTGATTCCGCTATGAGTCATTATGGATTGAGCAACGCGATTACACAGCCTTCGGTTGTGGTAATTATCCAATTGGCGACCATTTCTCCTTCTCTATATGGTGGTAGCACCTTAACGGTGAACGCGCAGGTGGGGTCGCGCCGCATTATCTCGCTGTTACCCGGAATTGGTAGTTTATGGGGGGAGTAGAAATACGTGAAGGAAATCGAAAAAAATATGCAGGTTCTACCGAGAAAGAGGTCAGGACTCTTTTCGGTCTCAGTATTGCGGTTCCTGTTACAGGGAGTAGTGGGAAAGCACGTGACGCCGCAGTTGCAGATGACCGAGGTTGAGTGTGGCCTCACCTGTCTAGCGATGATGCTCTCGTATCATGGCCGCAAGACTTCGGTCTCTGAACTACGGTCGCGTTTTGGTGGAGGGCGCGATGGTGCCTCAGCGCTGAGCATAGTCAAAGCGGCCCGTACCTTCGGCATGAGGGTAAGGGCCATCTCGTTGCAGCACAGTGAGTTCAGCCATGTGATGCTCCCCGCCATCGTCCATTGGGAATTTAGCCATTTTCTGGTGGTTGAGCGTTGGACGCCGCATACGGTGATCGTGGTTGATCCAGCGGGAGGCCGCAAAAAGTTCACACGTGAGGAGTTTGATAACGGGTTTACTGGTATCGTGATTACAATGGAGCCAGGCGTAAACTTCTCCCGCGCATCTACCCCTGCTCCGATATCGCTACGCGCCTTGATCGCGCAGTCAGTTCGCCAGGCACCAAGCGCAATCATCCAGGTGCTGGGAGCTTCGATGATATTGCAGATCTTTGGGCTGGCCCTACCATTGATGAACAAGCTGGTTCTTGATCAAATCCTTCCACTCAAGTTGATGGGCGTGATGGATGTACTCGGGCTGGGACTGATCATGATCCTGCTCTCACAGGGCATTACGACGCTATTGCGCGAGTGGCTCCTGGTCTATTTACGAGCACGCATAGATATTCACATTATGCTGGGTTTCTTTGAGCATCTGCTCTCACTTCCCTACGGCTTTTTTCAAAAGCGCTCTAATGGTGATCTGCTGGCACGTATGGGCAGCAATACGGTGATTCGTGATATGCTCAGCAATCAGATGATCTCCACGTTTCTCGATAGCACGATGGTAGTGACCTACCTATTCATCCTGCTCTGGCAGTCGCTGCCCTTTGGCCTGCTGACGCTGGCGGTCGGGTCGTTGCAAGTCCTGGTGTTGCTTACCACCTATCGGTCGGTATGCGAACTGGCTAATCGAGAACTGGCGTCACAGGGAAAGTCACAGGGATATATGTCTGAGGCGCTGACTGGGATTGCAACGATTAAGGCAGCAGGCGCGGAAGATCGTGCTCACGATCGCTGGTCAAATCTGTTTTTCGATCAACTCAATTTTTCCGTGCAGCATGGCTATCTCTCGGCGGTCATCAGCACAGTGATGGTATTGTTACGCTCGTTTGCTCCTCTGGCCCTGTTGTGGATTGGGGCCGTACAGGTGCTACAAGGATCGCTTACTCCCGGTTCGATGATAGCTTTAAATGTGCTGGCAACATCATTTCTGGCTCCTCTGGCCTCGCTTGTGAGCGGCGGACAGCAGTTACAGCTTGTTCATGCACACCTCGAACGTTTGGCTGATATTATCACCGCTGAACCTGAGCAGGATGTACAAAAAGTACAGATACCTCCCAAACTGGTCGGACATATCCATCTGCAAAACGTCGGCTTCCAGTATGGGCCGGATTCGCCAAAGGTTTTGCATTCGATCAACTTGACGATTGAGCCGGGGCAGAAGGTGGCTATTGTGGGAAAGACGGGATCAGGCAAAAGCACGCTGGGAAAATTGCTGCTCGGCCTCTATATTCCGACCGAGGGCAGCATCTATTATGACGGCATTCCCCTTGCCAATCTGCACTATCAGGAAGTGCGTCGTCAGTTTGGCGTGGTCTTACAGGATGCAGCCATTTTTAGCGGTACTGCCCTGCACAATATTACCTTTAATGATCCTCAAATGAAGCGGGAAGATGCCATCAGAGCCGCTCAGGTTGCAGCCATTCATGACGATATCATGAATATGCCGATGGGATATGAGACCTATGTTGCTGAGGGAGGAAGCGCCCTGTCGGGTGGTCAGCGTCAACGTCTTGCCCTGGCCCGCGCCCTGGCTCACAATCCCTCTATTCTGCTGCTTGACGAGGCCACGAGCAGTCTGGACGTTATCACTGAGCAGACGGTTGCTCAGAACCTGCAAGCGTTTTCCTGTACACAAATCATTATCGCGCATCGACTCAGTACCGTGCGCGACGCCAATCTTATCCTCGTGCTTGATAAGGGTACTATTGTCGAGCGTGGCACCCACCAGGAACTACTGAGGCATAATGGCTATTATACCGCCCTGGTGCAGCAACAACTGGAAAAAAAAGATCGCAAAACAGGTCTGCACCGCATTAATTGGCAACAAGTGATATAAATTTTGCTGATAATTGGTCCATTCCCAAATGTAAGAGAATGATGACGCTCCTGTGCTTCCTATCTGCATAGCTTCTACCTCTTGGCGGTTCGTACAAGCTATGCGGGTAGTGAGGCATTCTTATTTTCTCCTCGACGTTTCCTTTCTCTCATTTTCTTTATTATATTATTAAATATAAATTAGCATATATATAATGCTGCGAGTATAATAATAAATAGATGTCCTGCTACGAAGATAATAGGAGGTAGGTCAGCACTGTAAATGTCGTTGATGGGTTATGTCCTATAAAGGGAATAACTATAGCACGGCATTATCTCTTATTTCGCTGAGCGGGATAATCAAACAACTTTTGTGAAATTACGAAGAGAGAAAGGAACACTTGATATGAAGATTGACATTGTACGCGCATGGAAAGATGAAGAGTATCGCAGCAGCCTCAGCAGCGAAGAGCAGGGCATGCTTCCCGCCAATCCTGCCGGTAGCCTCGAACTGAGCGATGCCGAGCTGGAGAGCGTTCATGGCGCAAAAGGTGGCAGCTTTGTCAACACTAATGCTCTGGCTTGCGTGCAGTCGGTACTGATCTACTGCTTCACCATCAGCGGTAACTGCGGCAACGCTTAATCATCTGAAAATCAGCGAACGGCTCTTTTGTAAAAGCTACTCGCTATTTTCTCGGGTCAGGATATGGCAACGTATCCTGACCCTTTCTTTTATAAAAATGTACAAAACATAATGTATAATGATATTTGTATTTGTTAATATATGATTGTGCTAGTATACTACAAATATCCGTTCATGCTATATATGAGCAAGTCATTCTGTTATAGAATGATGAGCCTGTTACATCTATCTTGTAGAGTAGAGCGGCTGAACGAAATATATAACACACAGAGAGAAAGGAATACTTGATATGAAGATTGACATTGTACGCGCGTGGAAAGATGAGGAGTACCGTAACAGTCTGAGCAGCGAAGAGCAGGCTATACTTCCCACCAATCCGGCAGGCAGCCTCGAACTGAGCGATGCCGAACTGGGAAGCGTTCATGGCGCAAAATGTGGCAGCTTTGTCAATACTAACGCTCTTGCTTGCGTACAGTCGGTACTCGTCTACTGCATCACTATCAACGGTAACTGCGGTAACGCTTAAATAGATATCGGATTGTTATCCTATCATAGGTTATGAGTCATCCCGAAATGGATACCGTTGGCGAACCCTCAAGCTAGCTCGCCAACGCAATAGAAGTGAAGGCTGCGAAGCGCGAGAGACGCGTTTTCGCGGCCTTTATCTTTATCTATTTGCGAATAGCTGTAGACTGTATTATGTGTTGACCGAATATCTTTCCATATTTTGTATTGCTGTGAAATTATTCCTGACAAGGGAACTCTCAGTAATGCATAGAATAGCATAAAAGAAAGGTGGTTTTGTGTTGAAGCGAATCTATCGTTCACGAACCGTTCAATGTATTAGCGTGATAGGCATTGCGCTTATCTTGATTGCCGGAGTGGCTGTATTTGTGCGTCAGAGCAGTGAGGCGCATGCTCAGATGCCCGGCTATGGAATGGCGGCAACCCATGCCCATCCCTCCGATACGAGAGGGTGTTCGTCAGTTGATGGCACGAGTAGTGGCGATGTGGATGCTGCTCTTGCTCAGTGCGGCGATACTGGCAGTATGTTTAAGGCGTCGGTTGTCGCCTGGGGGGAGAGTTCCACGACCATCAAAGCAGGCTTGCAAGGTCATGGTATGCCCTATATAAACCGCTGTCCCTCCTTCGCCTGTTCTACAGCGCAATTTCCCGCCAATCCTGGTGATACTATTTGCTATCAGGCAGTTGCTGGTACAACACAAACAGATGTGGAGTGTTATACAGTTCCGAAGGATAGCAACGGCTCGACAACTTCTATTCTCAAATTCCAATAAAAGAAAAGACCTCCTGAGCAAAGCTATTGAAAAAAACAAAACCCAACAAAAAAGTCAGGAGGTCTTTCTCCCTCTACTGCATTGCATCTCGCCATTTTGTGAATTTCCTCTCCACAAAACACCTTGTTTTATATATAAAATTAAATTTGTCAATTTATGATGTACGAGTATAATGAAGTTTAGGTGATCGGACTGAACGATTTTGTGAAGTCGGCTAGCGGAAAGGCCAGTATGTTTGTACATCAGACATAATGGTTCCTTTTCTACCGCTAGTAATGGTACACCTGGTTAACACTCATAGAATATGAGAAGAGAGAAAGGAACACTTGATATGAAGATTGACATTGTACGCGCATGGAAAGATGAAGAGTATCGCAACAGCCTCAGCAGCGAAGAGCAGGCCATGCTTCCCGCTAATCCTGCCGGCAGCCTCGAACTGAGCGACGCCGAGTTGGAGAGCGTTCATGGCGCAAAAGGCGGCGATGTTAACACCAATGCATTGCTCTGCGTGCAGTCGGTGCTGATCTACTGCTTCACCATCAACGGTAATTGCGGCAACGCCTAGTAATTGCATTTAGACAGGGAAACCTGTTTTGAACATTAGAGAAGGTGAGGGTGCAATGCGCTCTCACCTTCGTATTATGTTTCGCACTCTTCTAAAAAAGTTCATTATGCTTTTTGTCTATGTTAAAGGGAATATCTGGTATATGAAAGAAACTGTTTCAACACATGGCAGCAAAACCATATCTTGTTGGTCCAATCCCGCCTGGTATCGAGCAACTACCCTCACCGAACGCCTGGTCTCATTGCGCCAGGGAATAGAGAAGCAACATTACTCCCATGAAGCAGCCAGGAAACGTTTGCAACGTTGGAAAGAACAATCGCCCTTTAATAAAGACGTTGCATACTTTGCACAACGCCTTGCAATGGATTTGCTGACCGAGGACGATCTCCTGACATTGCTTGCTGAGCCAATTGAAGCAGTACAGGCCCGTTGTGAGACGACTCCCGCCTGGCTGACGGAACTGCAACGCATCTTTACAGAATCATGCTCAGAGGCTTCTTTACCGCTACCTGCAAGCACTGAGAAGCAGGTTGTAGCTTTTCTTACGGCCATGAAGCCCCTGCTGTACGATGGGCGGATGCGTCTACAACAGGGGATAGAGCGCCTTGCACAAACCTATGCTTTCCTCCCATTTGATACCAAAACTATTCTGCCCCAGTTGTTTGCTCAGGTGCCGGGTTTGCTTTTGCCGCGCATGCTACGCACAATGGCGCTTGAGTTGAATGTGGCACGCTTGCAGGACTCTTTGCAAGGGGCGACGCCGGAAGAGCGCTTTCAAAATTTCATCGATCAACTGGCGCAGCCGGGTGGCGTGTTACCTATGCTGGAAGAGTATGCGGTGCTTGCACGATTGCTGGTCGAGGCGATCGAGCGTTGGACCACCACCTCGCTGGAATTGCTAGAGCGGCTGTGTGCCGATTGGGAGGCCATCCTCGCAACATTCTTGCCCGACAAAGAACCGGGTCCGCTGGTTGAGGTGCAGGTGGGCAAGGGCGATACGCATCGTGGTGGACGCAGCGTAACGATTTTGACCTGGCAATCTGGTTTTCGCCTCGTGTATAAGCCGCACTCGCTTGCTATTGACCTGCATTTTCAAGAGCTGCTTTTGTGGTTAAATTCGCTGGGCTATCAGCCCGCGTTTCGCCCGCTGACGATCCTTGAGAGGCAAACACACGGCTGGGTTGAGTATGTCCAGTTTGCGCCTTGTTCTTCTGTAGATGAAGTGGAGCGCTTTTATCGCCGCCAGGGTGGCTATCTGGCTCTGCTCTATGCATTGGAGTCAGGAGATTTTCATGCTGAGAATCTCATTGCGGTTGGCGAACATCCCATTCTGATCGATCTTGAGGCATTGTTTCAACCTCGTCCCGCGCTAGATGAGCAGATCAAACAAGAATATCCGGGTATGGAAACAATGGATCGCTCTGTATTGCGGATCGGTCTCTTGCCTCAACGCTTCTGGTCGTCTGACGATGGAGAGGGGGTCGATGTGAGTGGCCTGGGTGGGCAGGCAGGGCAGCTAACGCCCAAACCGGTGCCGCAATGGACGGATATTGGAACTGATCAGATGCATATGCACCGTGAGCGATTAACCCTGGCTCTAGGAGATCATCGTCCACGCCTGGGTGAGCAGGAGGTGGATACGCTCATGTATTGTGAGAGCATTATTGCGGGTTTTACAGAAGCGTACCAGCTCCTCTTTGCTCATCGCGACGAACTACAAACATATATGTTACCCCGTTTCGCGCAGGATGAGATACGTTGTGTGTTGCGCACGACACAGATGTACAGCCTCTTGATTATCGACAGCTTTCATCCTAATCTGTTGCGTGATGCGTTGGAGCGCGATCGTCTGTTTGATCGTCTCTGGGCAGGTGTTGAGCAGCGCTCATATCTCTCTCGGGTCATTGCTGCTGAGCGAGACGATCTTCTGGCTGGCGATGTGCCTGTGTTTGTGACCCGCCCAGACTCGTGTGATCTTTTTACCTCTCATGGTGAGCGCATAGCCGATTTTTTTGAGCAGTCAGCTCTGGACAGCGTGGCCGCGCATCTTCAGCGCTTTGATGGCGATGATCTGGAGCGACAGGTCTGGGTGATCAAAGCTTCGTTTACCAGTATGGCGCTGGTTGGAGAAAAGGCTATTGGTGCTTCTCTACATCTGCACCCGGCCCAATCAGTTGTCACTCCTGAGCGTCTTGTACAGGCAGCTCTTGCTGTTGGTGATCGGCTGGATAAACTGGCGTTGCGTGGCGATTGCGTGGTAGGCTGGCTTGGCGTGACGCCGCTCAATGGGCGTGAATGGCACCTGTTGCCGACGGATGCCGATCTTTATAGCGGCACCGCTGGCATTGCTTTCTTCCTGGCCTATCTGGGCAAGCTGAGCGGCGAGTCACGGCATACAGAGCTAGCAAAGCTGGCGTTGCGCAGTGTTCGCTATCAGATAGACCAGCAGATAAAACGTGCTGATCGCGGCGGTATTGGCGGTTTCAACGGCCTGGGAGCCTATATCTATCTCCTCTCGCATCTTGGGAGCCTGTGGCGAGAGCCTGCATTGTATGGGGAAGCGGAAGATCTGGTGCGCCTGCTGCCAGATGTGATTGCCCAGGATCAGATGTTTGATGTCATTGGTGGAGCTGCCGGCTGTATTGCGGCTTTGCTTAGTCTTCATTCCGTGGCACCTTCTCAGAAAACATTGGCGGTTGCTATTCAGTGTGGCGAACATTTGCTGGCTTCTGCTAAATCTATGAGCAGCGGTATCGGCTGGTGCATAAAAAATGAGGAAGCTCCTCTGGCGGGTCTGGCTCATGGGAATGCTGGCATCGCCCTAAACCTGCTCCGTCTGACAGCCTTTAGCGGCGATGAGCGGTTTCGGCAGGCGGCAAGGGATGCGATGGCATACGAGCGCAGCCTTTTTTCACCAGCACATCACAACTGGCCTGATCTGCGTTCTGCTGCGACAGGTAGCGATGGGCGGCCCTCATATATGGTGGCCTGGTGTCATGGGGCAGCTGGTATTGGTCTGGCGCGGCTGGCCTCGCTCAACCTCGTCAGCGATCGCGCCTTGATCTCAGAGATCGAGTCGGCCCTGCATACGACGCTTGAGCAAGGCTTTGGCTTCAATCATTCCCTCTGTCATGGTGATATGGGAAACCTGGATACGCTCCTGGCTGCGGCGCAATTGCTGCCCCAGGGGCAACAATACACGGAGTATGTACAGCGTATCGCCCCTATGCTGCTTGATAGTATTGAGACACAGGGATGGGTGACCGGCATCCCGCAGGGAGTCGAGACGCCCGGCCTGATGGTTGGCATTGCTGGCACTGGCTATGCCCTGCTCAGGGTAGCCGCGCCAGAACGGGTTCCCTCAGTATTACTCCTCGATCCTCCTCGCTAGCAAGCAAATATGGCAGTGAGCGCCGTTGAGAAGAGCGTTCACTGCCATACTCACGGTCGCCAGCGGCTCAGGCAAAGTTGGATATGATATAATCCGTGTCAGTATCATATTCATCGGGAAGTGGAGGACTCATGCAAGGGCCAAAACGTATTGCTATCGATGGACCAGCTGGCTCAGGCAAAAGTACGGTTGGAGAACAACTAGCTCGGCGGCTGGGCTATCTATATTGCGATACCGGGGCTATGTATCGTGCGGTTGCCTGGCTCGCATTGCGTGAAGGGGTCGATCTGCAAGACGGTCCCTCTCTGGGAAGACTCGCGCAACAGGCTGATATTGTGATCAGCCGTCCACTGGTCGCTGATGGGCGACAATACACCGTCACCGTTCGTCACCGCGATATCACCTGGGATATCCGCAACGTCGCCGTCACCCGCGCTGTTTCGACCGTTTCGTCGCATCCAGAGGTACGCTCCGTACTCATCGCCCAGCAACGCGCGATGGCGCAACAGATCAGTGTGGTGATGGTGGGGCGCGATATCGGGGCCATTGTGTTGCCAGATGCCGAATTAAAAATCTATCTTACCGCCAGCTTGCAAGAGCGTGCGCGTCGTCGCTATGCTGAAATGGAGGAGCGCATGGGAGAGCACAATCCTGCCCTGCCAACTCTTGCTGAAGTGATGAGCGATATCGAGCAGCGCGATGAGATTGACCGTGATAATATGCGACCGGCGCGTGATGCGATTGTGGTCGAGACCGATAACCGTAGTATTTTGCAGGTGCTGGATATCGTTTGCCAGTACGCCGAGGAGAAGAAGCATGAAGCAGGAAGTAAACGCAGCCAATAATTCCGGTGGCAAGCCGCCTGTAGCCTCGCAGGGGAAGAAGCCGGGGAAAAACCTTTATGAGCCATACTCCACCCCGCGTATTTTATATGAAGCGTTGCGTGCTTTTCTAATTATTGCCTTTTCGCTAGTTGCTCGCGTCCGTTTGCGTAAGCGCTACAATATTCCGCGCAAGGGACCATACATTATTGCCGCGAACCATCTTTCCTGGACCGATATTCCGCTCATTCCGACCTTTGTGCCGGGGAAAGTGGTCTATATGGCGAAGGAAGAGGCTTTTCATAGCAAAGTGGGCTGGTTGGTCCGCTTCCTGGGTGCCTTTCCGGTGAAGCGTGGCGAGGCCGATCGGCAGTCGTTGCGTGCTGCTGAGACGCAATTGAAAAATGGCAAAGTCTTTGCGATTTTCGCTGAAGGAACGCGTAGCAAAACGCACACAATGAAAAAGGCCCAGGCCGGGTTGGGGCTGATCGCGCTGCGGGCCGGGGTGCCGGTGCTGCCCGTCGCGATCTGGGGTAGCGAGAACGCGCTGAAAAAGTTCGGTGCTGAGATCACCATCTCTTATGGTGAGCCGATTGTGTTGAAACCCAAAGGCAACCGCATCACACGTGAAGACATTGATAACGCCACTAACGAGGTAATGTACCGCATCGCTGCCATGCTCCCTCCTCAATATCGCGGCGTCTATGGCGATGTACAGGCTCAGGAGCAGCAATCGGAATAACGTTATAAGTTTTGACAAATAAATCCTCGTCGTTTCGTAGTCGCGCGACTACTACTCTGTCAAACGACATCGCGTGGTTTTGGCAGGCGATGAAACCAGCCTACCAAACCGCTAGAAGGACTTTCAAAAACCACGCGATGTCGTTTGACAGAGTACTACGAA
>JAICIM010000214.1 GCA_025928885.1 Ktedonobacteraceae bacterium
ATGATCAGATCGACGCCGCCAGCCTCCACGCACTTTGCCGAGAGGCCAGTACCAGCGCCAGCGCCGATAATCACCCCGCCCTGATCGCGTGTGCGACGTAATCGTGTGAGCGCCTCTGTTCTATTCATGATGCTCCTCCCGCTTTGCTCGTTTGCGTGAGCTTCTGGCTGTGCAATAACTCATCAAGTCGTTGCGCCATTGCCTGTGCGAAACGCGGATCATTAATATCCATGTCCAGCTCATGTAGCTCGACATGGCTCTGCAAGCCGCTTTTCACCTGCTCGATCAACTGTCGATCGGCCTCTGAATCATAGAAGACGCCGCCCTCTGTGGCAATCATGGAGACGCCACGTAGAGGGATAAACAGCGCCACCGGCCCCTTTGCCTGATTGAGCTTGCTGGCGAGGATGCGACCAAGCTCGGCACATTCTGCGGGCGTCGTGCGCATGAGCGTTATGGTTGAATTGTGGCGATAGAGGTTGCGCTGGCGAAACCTGTCGGGGACGGTATCGATCGGCCCAAAATTGACCATATCCAGTGCTCCCAGCGAGACAACCTGGGGCAGCGCGTGCTTGCCCGCCGCCTCTAAGCGATCCGGTCCCGCACTCAAGACGCCTCCCACCAGCTCGTCGGCCAGCTCGGTCGTGGTGATGTCGAGGACGCCAACGAGGAAATTACCATTGACCAGCGCCTCCATCGAACGCCCACCGGTCCCGGTTGCATGAAAGACCAGCACTTCATAGCCACGCTCTTCGAGATATTTGCGTGCTTCGGTGACAGATGGAGTCGTTACGCCAAACATGGTCGCGCCAATGAGCGGTTTCGCGTTGCTTGAGGGTTGAAATGTGGCGTAGTTCTTTGCCATACCTGCAATGGCGGTGGCGGCGTTGCTTAAAATAAGCTCGGAGATACGATTAATCCCGGCGATATCGACGACCGAGTACATCATGGTCACATCGACCTCGCCCACATACGGTCTGGTATCCCCGGACGCCAGGGTCGAGACCATCAATTTTGGCGCACCGACCGGCAACGCACGCATCGCCTGAGTTGCCAGCGCGGAACCGCCAGAGCCGCCCAGCCCAAGCAATCCATGCAGGCGTCCCTGCGCGAAGAGGTCCAGCACAATCGCGGTTGCCCCACGCGCCATCGTCTCGATAGCCGCGCCACGATCACCTGCCTCCGCAAGCTGTGTGACATCTGCTCCTGCGGCCACTGCCACCTGCTCACGGGTGATATCTGGTTGTGCCAACGGTTGGCCCTGCACTCCGGCGTCGATGAGCAGCACATCGCAGCCTTCTTGCTCCACGCGCCTGCGCAAATAGTCGTACTCAACCCCTTTGGTATCCAGCGTACCAAGCAGTACTACCGTTGTCATATCGGTCAATTGCTCCCTTCATCTTTGAAAAGACTTGCTCTATTATACTCAATCGAGAAAGTTCGGGGCGATTTAGAGGGTCTGGTAGAAAGAGCGTTCGCGGCTCTCTAAATTGGGGATCGCCTCACCTCTCACATATTGCTCAAAGTATGGCGTTGCCATGTGTGCTTCATAGCCGGCTTCGTCAACATACTGCTCGTATAGAAAGAAGAGTTGGGGATCGGTGGTCGAGCGCTGGGCCTGGTAGTACAGGCAGCCCGGTTCCCGGAGCGACAGGGGCGTCATTGTCTCAATCACCTGTGCAATCAGCTCTTCCTTACCCGGTTTGGCACGCCACAGCGCGGCAACAACAAAAGCCATATTCAGCTCCTTTCAGGCAAATTATCTGCCCTTCATGCTCATCTCCATAACATCTTGCATCTGCTCTTTGTTAACTATCACCAATAATACCTGTAATACAGGCATCTTTGTATCTTCTCCATGCACGCTCTGTAATGCCAAGCTGCCCCTTGAGCATGCGCAGTTCGGTCGGCAGCAGGTATTCTTCTGCCTCGTAGCAGTAGCGACCGACCAGGCGCTGCTTTTCCTGATAAGCGGGAGAGGCGACGGACAACCTCTTCAAGTCAAAGAGGTTTTCTGCCAGAGCCACCATGAACCCATCGAAGGTTCTCATTGTTTTCATTCCTCCAGATATAATCTTATCATGTTTTGTGGAGAACGTTTGCGCTATGGAGACCGCCGAAAGAAGAGCAGGGAAGACGCTAACCTACACTGCTCCTTATGTAACTACGGAGAAGATTTCTCTACGAGAGAACGTATTTGCTTCCCTTGTTTAACCTATGCCATAGTCCTGTAATATTTCACGTGCAGCCCTCGCCCCTTCGCCTGCCCCGCCTTCCATGTAGCCCTGTGCCTGGATAGAGCAATGTTCGCCTGCAAAATGGATGCTTCCCTGTCGGACGCGTTCGTATCCGGCAAACGATGTGTACTGACCAACCAGCCAGCACGCATAACTCCCCTGGAGATGGGGATCGCCCGTTGGATAGCTCAGGGCCGCGTGACCAGTATAGTGGGCGCTGATGCCTGGAAGCACCTGTTCCAGTTGCTGCAAACAGTAGGTGGCGTAGCGCTGGACCGCTTCTGAATCTTGTGAGGTCGAGTACGGGGAAGCTGGTGTATAGGACGAGCCGGAGATGCCGCCAGTGTAGCTGACCAGCACGCCTGAGACACCGGATTGACCCAGCGCCGCATCCCAGAGGACGCGCATATGAGTATCGGTGATAATAAAGCCGTTGTTTGTGGCAGGCCAGGGACCGCCCGGTTGTCGCCAGTATCGGGTGTCGAACTCAAGGAAGAGTTTGGAGTTGGTGCCATATCCTAGCTGCGCAATCGCCTTTTGCTTCCGCATATCGAAGCCCGCCTGCTGGTAATCGACCTGACGCAACGTGCTGAAGGGCAGCGTCAAAATCACATGGTCGTAGGTGGCATCATGGAACCCATCGGGGGTTTGCACCGAGAGGGTGATGCTTTCGTCGCTATTGCGCTTGATGGCGATCAGACGGTGTTGGAGCTTGATTGTTTCTGAAGGCAGGCTCTCAGTGATGGTAAGCGGCAAGAGCTGGTTGCCGCCCGCGATTTTGATGCGTCCCTGGACGGAGCCAGTCAGATTCAGGCGACCATTGGCCGGTTGTGAGCCGAGGAGGTAGATGAGATTGAGCGCACTCTGCAGCTTTGTTTCAACGCCAAAGAGTCCGATACCAGCGATATCCAGCAGTTGCCCAAACGGGGTGGTATGCCCTCCCGGGACATACTGTTCGATCCACTCATAGATGCTCATATGATCGAGCTGGAAGCCGGTAGCCGTGTAGTGGTTATAGGTCGTGGGATAGCCAGCTTCCAGCACCTGCTGATGTAAGATTGAAGAGACGGGTTGAAAATCTTTGAGAAATTGTTCTGCTGAATAATACTGGCCGCCGAAAAAAAGGATGCTCTCGGCATCGGGCGGCAGCGCTTCATCAAAGCTGATGGTTGGCAGTGCGAACCGTTGAATCAAATCATGGATGATCTTCTGTTCGGCATCAATAAATTCCCCGCACCATTCAGTCACGATAGCATTGGCCCAGTCGGTGGTATCAGAGTGCATGCTACCACCAACACGATTGGCAGCTTCATAAATAGTACAGGCGAAACCTGCATCTTGCAGCACCAGCGCCGCATTCAAGCCAGCGATGCCCGCACCAACAATGGCAATGTGTGTCTGTTGAGGCGCGTGAGGCCGGGCAACGTGGAGCGCTTTGAGCGTTGGGATAGAGAGACGCTCATCTGTATCGGTTGATAAGCCTTCAATTTCTCCTGTATCGTATTGTCCGTGAAGTATCGTATCCTGCTCACCCTGCGTCTGTTCTGATTCCCTGGAACCATCTGTATTCTTTTCTTGTTCGTGGGGAAAAGGAGAATATACCATCTCTAAGCTCCTACACGTCGCTAATCAGTGTCAAAGTCATGCCCATATTGTCGGTATCATGCTTTCCACATCGTTGTTTCTACCAGTTATTTCTATTCGCGGCTTCTATTATCGCACGTGTGATCTACCAGGGGAAATATGACCCGGAAATAGCTCTCTTTTACCAGTTCTCAAGCAGAGAACTGATCCTGAATGGCCACACAAACTGTGTTTACAAGCTCTGCTATGGATTTGTGCAATAGCGAGGTGTGCTTTTAGGGGTATGCAAACGTTTATATAGAAGAGAGATCGTTCGGGAGGTCTAAGTAGAAAGGCATATCTCTATATGTAGCTGCTTGCCTGTTACTATCTAGAGGAATTACAATGGAATAACTGTTATTGCTTCTGTTGAGAAAGGATATGGATGTTCTGTTATGTCTTTTTGTGGTCAATGTGGCAATCTCTTAGCTCCAAATACGAAAAAATGTCCCCGTTGCGGGGCGGTCGTTGATGACAAGGCCGCCACTGTCCAGGTGCAGCCGGAAACTAAACCTTCAGAAGAAGGTGATTATGCGACGCAGCAATCGGTAGACTCGCGAGAGACGGAGTGGATGGCGAGTAGCGATCAAGGCGCAGGGGGGATCACTGGTTCTGCCAACCAGGAACAAACTATTCCCCCGCGTGGGGTAGCAGGAGCTTTTTATCCTCCTTCACATAATGTGTCCGCAGCAAATCATCCAGGCAGCAACGATCCTGCTTTTACGAATGGAGGCGCAACGTATCCTGATGCGACCCCATCTCCTGAGTATCCAATGAATTATCCCGAGGCGGCGTATCGCACACCTCCACCTGTTCCAGCAAAGAAATCCTCCACCGCGCTCACTCTTTCTATTATCGCTTTCGTGTTTGCCACTGCGCTCACGGTCACATTGTTTGTCATGAAGCCGGGAACGCTGGGGCAACTCTTCAGACACGCTGCAACCCCGACGACGGCAACTGCGATCACGCCTACCCCATCGCCTACTGCTACCAGAACGCCGGAGCAGCAAGCCCAGGCCGTCATTGAACAGTACTTCAAGGATATCAATCAAAAGAAGTACCGGGCCGCTTACAATTTATGGTCCCCCCCGCCGAGCAGCTATCAGAGCTTTGTCAACGGTTTTGCCAATACCCAGCACGATGACATTCAAACGGGGAGCATTACCCAGCAGAGCGACGGCACTATCCAGGTTCCCATCGTGATTACTGCATTGACTGATAAGAATACAAAGAACACTTTTAGTGGATATTATGTTGTGGGCCAGCAGCCTGACGGTTCCTGGAAAATTACTGGCGCGAAGATCAATCCTGGAGCCAGTTCATAGTGTTGTATATATCCTATAGAGCTATTCATTCGTAATAATAGGAGATGGAGATGACGATACCAGGAGCAGAATGCTATGGAGAACTTACCCTGGCTTGCCAGCCTGATCAAGTCAAGAAATACTATTGATGGGAAGATAGCCGATCTGATCGGGTGTAGCGCCCAGATCAATCACGTGGGAGAGTATATTGCCGCCTCGATATTCAATATCGTTTTTGAAGAAGAGGGCAAACTGCGCGGCTATGATGGCCGCTTTGTACAGGGACTACTTGCTGGCAGCACCGTTGATGTGCAGTGGCGGCTCAGACACGACGGGCTGCTCAATATTCGCCTGGACGCTTACCCTGATTATTACCTCATTCTCACAGGACCTGAGAACGCTCAATCCACCCCGGCAAGTCCCTGGAGCATTGCATTCGCTTTTCTATTTCCTGCTCAGGAGCTGCTCAATGCGCTGAAAGAGCGTGGTGTGCAGATCGGCAGCGGAACCAGTGTGACCGGACCTTTATGGGAACGAGCAGAAATCTACCCTGTGCCTCGCAACACCCGGTTTGTGCTATCAGACGAAGAGCGCAAGCAGCTCTTTTTGTTCAATCAATAACCTGTGCAGGAGTATACAGATTATCCCCACCAGACGGGATGCTCCTACTGAGGATATCCCCACAAGCAGCATGAAACTTTTCCAATGAACGTAACGTGAAAGCGAATAGGTGCCTCACAAATACAGAGAAGGTGGACGAGAGATGCCAAACTGGAATCACCATGACATACAGACACATATGCATGTCTATTCTTCAAAAAATGAAGAGTTAGGGCATGTTGCAGAAGTATATGAAGATTCTTTTTTAATACGCAAAGGTCTGCTATTTCATAAAGATCGGTATATTCCTTATAGCGCAATTTCATATATAGACAAAGATAATGGCAAAGATAATGTACATCTGGCGATGAGCGCAGATGAGGTGAACGAGCGGGAATGGGAAAAGCGCCCGGACTACGAAGATCATCTGGGCGATCCAACGCAACTCTTCTATGATCGCGGTCATGGCATCCATGATCCTTTTGACGAAACCAACCCGGATAAAAGCTAACGCATTGAGCTGCATACAATCAAGAGGTGGCGCATTGCGATGGGAGACAACCTGATACGTGGCGAGGGGACAAACGTAGCAAGATAGGGTTAGAACCTGATTGTATTTAAGGTAATTACCCGATGTGATGGCCCGGTCCATTCTTTTACAATAAGGAAAAATGAGATAAAGAATCAAGGAATGGACACGTACCTATCAACACGAGCATACGACTGTGCCTGTTCGTGTTGACCACGAGGCCATACGGGGTCCGACGCTGATTTTGTCGGTAAGTTTCCTGAAGGGAGCGTGGAATCATGGCAATTGTTAATCCTGTCAGTGATGACCATCGAACTATGTTAGCGCCGGCAGCAAGAGATAGGTTCTCGGCTGCCATTACCGCAGATCTCGATGTAGATCTGGAGCCTCCATCCACGAGAAGCAGGGCAAGACGAACAACTGAACCCCTCGGAGACACCTTGCTCACGCTGGGGGACGTTGAAACATTTTTCAGCAGTCTTGGAGAGACAGAGGAAGAAGACGCTGAAATCGAAGAAGAGTTGGAAGAGGTCCCGACTCGTGCGCGGCAGGCAGGGGTTACTAATACGAAGCACGCAACCGGTTCTGAAGATGCTTTTCAGAGCTACCTGCGTGATATTCGCGGCCTCGGATTGATTACACATAGCGAAGAGATTGATCTGGCGCAGCGAGCGGCGGCAGGTGATGAACTGGCACGTCGCAAGTTAATCGAATCGAACCTGCGTCTGGTGATCGCGATTGCTCGCCGCTATACCAGTACCGGTGTTCCCCTCATCGATCTGATTCAAGAGGGCAATCTCGGCTTGATGCGGGCAGCAGAAAAGTTTGACTACCAGCGGGGCTGCCATTTCGGCACGTATGCCACCTGGTGGATACGTCAAGCAGTCAGTCGGGCAGCCGGAGAACAATCTCGTTTGATCCATTTGCCCGAACACGTGGCAACCCGCTTGCGCAAAGTGCGCCGCATTGCCGCACAGCTCTCGCAAGAGAATGGACTCGATCCTCTGCCCGAACAGATCGCAGAGGCATGCAATTTTGATGTCAATGAAGTGAAGGATCTTCTGGGCGTGATTGAGCAACCCGTCTCGCTCGACGCTCCTGTAGATGATGAAGCTCGCTACTCATTAGCAGATTCGCTAGAGGATAGTACCACCCCCGCTCCCGCCGATACCGCCTCTCAGCATCTACTAGGGGAAGAGCTGCATCGTGCTTTAGCCGTCCTGACACCGCGCGAACGGGCCGTCATTACCTTGCGCTATGGCATTGGCGATGGTCGCAGTCGCACTCTGCTCGAAGTGGGAAAAGAACTGGGCATCTCACGAGAGCGCGTGCGTCAGCTTGAAGTTGTTGCGCTCATGAAATTACGCAGCTTGAGTGGCAGTATTGCCCTGCGAGAATGCGTTTAACCCACATAACTGCTTAGAAGCACCAGCAGAGGTGCTTCTTCTTTATTTTTGGCAAGTTGCATATCTCTTATGCCTGGATCTCCATCTCGACGTGAGCGTCCTGGTATGATATACTGGCGACCTATCCACTACCACAACATCTCTGGCGGCTCGCTTTGAGCGTTAAAGTATGAATGTAAAAATTGACAACCGGCACGATGAGGACGCTCTCAAGAGGTTGGATCGGATTCAGATGGTGCGGCGTTACACCCCGTCAACGCGTGATGTGCTGATTACTCTGGTCTTGATAATCCTGGCCCTTATTCCTCGCATCATATTGGCGCGACAACTGGATGTGGTGACTGACGAGATTATTTATATCTTTGGTGGCAAGACAGATTTTCGCCTCCTGACCCACTGGCTCATCAAAGATAACTGGTGGGACTATAACTATGAGCATCCTCCCCTGGTCAAGCTCATCATCGGTCTGACGCTCTCCCTCAACATTCATAGCGGCGCTCTGCTTAGTGAACTCCAGGCGGCACGCCTCCCCAGTTGTATTTTCGGGAGCCTGCTCATCGCCGCTCTCTACTGGCTCGGACGTATCCCTTTTGGCCGTGTCGTTGCGCTGGGGGCTGCCCTGTGTCTGGCTTTTAGTTCCTGGCTGGTCTATTTCAGCGCTCTGGCATATCTGGATATGACCATGACCACCCTCATCACGACGGCCTATCTGCTGCTCTGGCCCGCTATTCGGCGGCCTCAACTCTATCCGCTGATTGCGCTACTGGTGGCGCTGGCGTTTGATTGCAAATATACGGCGGCGCTGGCTATTCCTGGTATGGTGCTCTTCACATGCTATTATTTCCTGCTCTTGCGTCCGCGCCTGCCACAAGACCAGCAACCTGCGATTCCCTGGCGCTGGTGGCTGCTTGCGCTCGTGCTCTGTCCGCTGACCTTTCTGATCGTTGATCCTGCGATCTGGCCTCGCCCGCTGCCGTTGCTGCTCCGTAGTTTTCTCTACGAGTGGAACCACGCCTCAGAGGGCCACCTCACCTTTATGGCTGGTGCCGCCAGCCTGCATATGCCTCAATGGACGATCCTCTATATTCTTTTTGCCAAGTTCAGCCTGCTGGTCACGCTCCCCGCGCTCTTCTTTCTGCTCTTTGCACTCATACAGCTTGTGCGCTTCCATCTCTCACGAACGCAATCAGACCATCAGGAGATAGCACAATACGCGTTTCTCTTTATCTGGCTCCTCTCGATGCTGCTGACGTTCAGCCGCTTAACGATAGTCGTCGGCACGCATTATCATTTGCCACTTGCCCCGCCGCTGGCGCTAGCAAGCGCGATGGGGCTGGCTATCTTGTTGCGCTATTGCTTCTCCATGAATCCTTTTTTTATAAATCGCTCTCATGATATGGAAAAATCAAATCCTGTTGCATTTGCTCGTTTTATCAAAGTTGGCTCGACTTTTGGAGAGAAGGAGCGCGATCAATCTCGCAACTACGACGGAAAACTAGATAGAACTACAGCCAATCGAAGAAATATGATTGTTGCAGGTGTGTTGATTGTCGCGTTGGCTGGGCCACATCTGTTGGGGTTGGCAACGACGTATGGAGCCGAAGGCTATGCAAGCGAGGTGTTTGGCGGTGAGAATACAACGCTTCAGGTCGCCTATCCAGGCTATCGCGATGGATTGCTCTGGTTGGCAGCTCATACACCTGTCCAACGAGCGCGGGTAGGGCTGGTTGGCCTGGAGAATGCTCTGGGCGGAAGTAATTACGGAACATCCTGGTACACCTATAACCGCGATCTGCCTGCACGTTTTCAGTTGACAGAGGTTCACCCGGACGATTACAATCTCTCGTATGATTATCTGGTATGGCCGATGCATCTGATTCAGCGCGGCTATACCATACCCCCAGCCTGGCAAGCGCATGTTGTCCATACTGTTACCGGCGGCGCTACTACTTACTGCTATGTTCTCGCACGCAATCCAGCGACGATTAGATAATGATTTTTGACAAAAGAGGTATAAAATCATAAAATGGGTATATTTGATGAATACAAACGTTGTGAATAGCGATCCGTCTCAATCCCCTTCTCTGGCAACCAGAAAGAATGTGCGTTATTCCTGGCTGGATATCGTGCTGTTGCTGCTTGTTGGTGCGGCTCTATACTATGGTTCGTTCTGGAAGAGTCTGGATGTTCATAGCGCGGCAGCTCAGCAGACCGATGTGGCCCGCTATGCCTGCTATACGGTGGCGTTCTGGAAGGGGTATGCTGGCCTGACAGAGCTGCCAGCACAGCAATGCGCGTTTATTACGCATCCATCCGCGACAACGCCGCTTCTCTCTTCAGTCGCGATTCTCAAAAAGTTGACGACGATGGGTGCGCCGGCATGGCTGACCGATCTGATTGCGGCACAATCGCCCGCGC
>JAICIM010000659.1 GCA_025928885.1 Ktedonobacteraceae bacterium
ACAGCGCTTCGGCTCAACGGCGCTCAGCAATCTGCCAATGCTCCATGAGTTGCTTGAGTATGGGCTGGCACATATTGAAGCTGGGACCATGTTATTGACGCCCGCAGGGCTTGAGCGTTCAGATACGATTGGTCCCTGGCTCTATTCGTCGCAGGTGCAGCACTTGATGGAGGAGTATAGTATACGATGAAGCTCTCGATTCTCTACAGGGGACCGCTCTCAAGCTGCAACTATGGCTGCGATTATTGCCCCTTCGCCAAACACCGCGAGACCTCTGCAGAACACCAGCACGATCGACAGGCGTTAGAGCGCTTCCTGGCGTGGGTGACGGGACGTTCAGAGGATCAGATCGGGATCTTCTTTACGCCCTGGGGCGAGGCACTGATCCGCAAACGCTATCAGGATGCCTTTGTACAACTTTCGGCGCTGCCCCAGGTGACGAAGGTTGCCATCCAGACCAACCTCTCCAGCCGCCTCGATTGGGTTGAGCGCTGCTCAAAAGAGAAAATCGCGTTCTGGACCACCTATCATCCAGGCCAGACCACACGCGAACGTTTCCTGGCGAAGTGTCAGGAGTTGATTAAGCGCGAAGTTCGCTTCAGCGTTGGGGTCGTCGGGTTGCCAGAGCATATGGGAGAGATTGCAGCGTTGCGCCAGGCGTTGCCAGAACAGGTCTATCTCTGGATCAATGCCTACAAGCGCCATCTCTACACAGCCGATGAGATGAGCCGCCTGCACAACATTGATCCGCTCTTTCCCCTGAATACTCGCCACTATCCCAGCCTGGGCCATGCCTGCCACGCTGGAGAGAGCGTGATTTCAGTTGATGGCGATGGTGTGGTGCGCCGTTGCCACTTCATCAAAACGCCCATCGGCAACCTCTACGACGCCGATTTCGAGCAGTGCCTCACCAAACGGCCCTGCACCAATACGACCTGCCACTGCCATATCGGCTACGTGCATATGCCAGAACTACGCATGAATGAGGTTTTTGGCGATGGCATTCTCGAACGCATTCCCGCACAACACATCTGGTAAAAGTTGATGAGAGGGTTTGCCCCTCTCATCTCTGCTTCACGATTCAAGCATGGGGTGATAGTCGTCGGGATTGTCAAAGCCGGCGATCCAGGCGGCTGCCTGGTGGCAAGTCTGCATGGAGGGTGGAACGCGCAAGGTGTACTGTCTGCCGGTTGAGGGGCATTGGACGGCGAGCAAGAACAGCGACTCGTCGTTTGCCATCTGAATGAGCAACAAGCGCCGTAGTCCACCCGGATCGACATCGGTATCGAGGATCTCTGGCTGCACCTGCTCAAGAAAACGCTCATGGCCCATCCGCTCTAACAGGACGCGGCGTAGCTCGACATTCCCCTCTTTGAGCACCTCTTCGGCCTGGATCTCGTGCGGCCTGAACGCGATACGCTCATCAATGCGCACGCTGCGCCAGCGCAAGGCAGTTCCCTGCATCAATGCTGGCAGCGCGGTAATAGCGGTGTCGGCCAGATCGATCCAACCCGCAACCTGTAACTGCTCGGGTAACTCTTGCAATGCGCTACAACCGCTCACATCGAGTATCCCAATCCCAAGCAACCAATTCGGCAATTCGCGCAACGCCGCACATTCCCGCGCGATCAGGCGTCCCATCCGCTCTCGTCCGTACGCTGGAAACGAGGTGATCCGGGGGCAGCGCGTCATATCGAGAAAGTAGATGTCGGATGCTTCAGGCAAAGCACGCAGTGAACTACATCCCGACACGATCAGCGTCCCCACTTTCAAATCAGGTGGCAGCGCTTCCAGTTGCGTACAATCGCTCAGGTCGAGGCACGATTGGACCTGGATATCGGCGGGTATACTCCGCAACGCGCTCCCCCGTGCTGAGAGCTTGTAGCAGCGCAGACCGGGCGGCAACTCCTGTAGCGACAAACAGTCATTTAGCGTCAAACACCCCGTCACGGTCAACTGCTCCGGCAACCGTTTGATACGGCTATCGGAAAGATCGAGGTTGCCCTGTACGACGGTTCCCGCTGGCGCGTTCCAGACAGCTAGAGGCGGCTCTGGCTGCTTACTATCAACCGTCACCCAATTCACCATGTCGTTTTCCCACCTTCCCCTAATCTCTCACACGCACAATGCGCTCAGGCGTGTATTCTCGCTGCTGCCAGATGCGATACGAACCAGGAGGCAACACAATTGGCTTATGCTCTTCATGCACGATGCGCGTTTCGATCTTCACTTCGAGAAAGAGTTGTCCGCCGTATTTCCAGACACGCGCCTTCTGCGCATCCTCCACGCGATGGCTATGGCCGGTCACCTCTCCCAACACCAGCACATTTGTCTTCTGCTGTTCCGCCCCATTCGGAATCTGCTCAACAGTGGCAATCAGTACGTCTCCATGTCGCCATAACATATGTTCGCGGCTCCTTCCTTATTCAGCGCTGTTTTCGCTTATTAAATGGTTTGCTGATAATTCATAAGTATTACTACTTATCTATTCTTTCTCGTCATGGAAAAAGCGGCAAGCCAATTATTGTTGAGGTGGCATTTGCTGAGGATATTGCGCCTGGGGCTGCTCATACTGATCCGAAGGGGGAAGTGGCTCTGCTGCTGGTTGATTGGTGGTGGATGGCTGATAGCCCTGTTCATAGCCACGATACTGCGACTCTTCAGGCGCTTGCCTGGAGGGTTGATAATAAGGTCTGGCTGGACGATTATGCGCGACTGGATTATTTTGTCTGTGTTGAGCAAACATAGCACGGCCAAATATGCCCAGCAAGATCGAGGCTATGATACCTAAGACAAAGATATGGCCGGAGCCGGTGGAGATAAAAATAGCTACCACCAGCAACCAGACAAAGGCATGCAGCCCCCCGAGTACGCTTGCTCGATTGGGTGTGCCAAGCGAACCAATCAGCACCGCAAGGGCCAATGCGACAAAAAAGATCGGGACATTGAGGCCACCAGAACCGGTCGTAAAGGCAAGGATGAGGCCAAAGAGCGCAATACCACCTGCCACGCGATTTGCGGTCGATCGTCTATAATGGTTCATATGCACTCCTTCTTTCTATCTTATCCTGCGTAGCAACAATGTCCCTTTATCTAGAAAGATACTATAACTGCATTGCGATCAACGCTTTTCTGATGCCGTTCAATGCCGCTGAAATATCATCTGCCTCCAACCCATAGTGCGTCACGGCCCGCACAAGACCGTCGCCCATCGTTCCCAGCAAGACGCCATGCTCACGCGCCTTCGCGAGAAATTGACCCGCTTCTGCTTCAGAGAGCGTCCGCTGCTGCGCATCGTGCAGGGTAAAAAGCACCATATTGGTCGCCACCCGTTCAGGATCGATCGTAAGCTGGGGATAATCTGCCAGACCATACGCCAGTTGCTTGCAATGATCATGATCCTCCACCAACCGCTCGACCATCTGCTCCAGCGCGACAAGCCCGGCGGCTGCAAGCACACCGGCCTGACGCATCCCACCTCCGAGGAGTTTACGTACGCGAAGAGCTTTGTGAATAAACGCCTTGCTGCCCGTCAGGATCGAGCCAACAGGAGCGCTCAAGCCCTTTGAGAGGCTGAACATCAACGAATCCACGGGACGGGCCAGTTCACTTACAGGCACCTCAAGCGCAACCGAAGCATTGAAGATACGCGCCCCATCCATATGCACCGCCACGCCCTGTGCATGAGCGATGTCAGCAATCGTGGCGATCTGCTTAGTTGGCAACACCGTCCCACCACAGCGGTTATGCGTATTTTCTAGGCAGACCAGTGCGGTCGGAGCAACGTGTTCATCG
>JAICIM010000005.1 GCA_025928885.1 Ktedonobacteraceae bacterium
CCGATCCATTACGCCCACCTCGCCATCGCGGAAGAGGTGCGCGTCGCGCTTGACCTGACAGAGGTTGTCTTTATGCCAGCCGGTCAGCCGCCTCATAAACCGGGGCGTAAGGTGACGCCGGCACAGCATCGCGAGGCAATGGTGCAATTAGCCATTGCCTCCAATCCCTACTTCACCTATTCGCGCATCGAACTGGATCGACCCGGGCCATCCTATCTGGTGGATACGCTACGGGGTCTGCGCCAGGAGTGGGGCAACGAGGTGTCGCTCTCTTTCATCATCGGTTGGGATAGCCTGGAAGAGCTACATACCTGGTATGATCCCCAGGGCATCCTGTCCCTACTCACGCATCTGGTCGCAGTCAAGCGTCCTGGCTATACACCGGGAAACGAGTATAATACAATGTTAGAGGCACGCTTACCTGGTATTCATCAACGCCTGCTTGTGGTATCAGCACCCTTGCTGAACATCTCTTCCACCGATCTGCGCCAGCGCGTTAGCGCTGGCAGACCAATCAAATACCAGACACCGGAAGCCGTTGAAGAATATATCTTCGAGCATTGCCTCTATGTCTATCCTGAAGTAGAAGAGGAGAGTTGAAAGATAGCAAATCTTATGTCACCATTGCATCTTGAACTGGGAGATCGATTGCGTCTCCGTAAACAACATCCATGCGGCAACTTCGATTGGGAAGTGGTCCGCTTAGGGGCAGATATTGGTCTACGATGCGAGAAATGTGGCCGGCGCGTTCTCCTGCCTCGCTCAGAGGTGGAACGTCGCACAAAGCAGATGCTCCCTCGGGCTGTGAAAACCGACAGCGATCCGTTCGCTGAAGAATAGTCATGTCTGCACAGTTCGATCATTCTAGCCGCTAAAACCTGATCTCAGCCCATCTCTGCACAGATGGGCCGTACGATCAAGAAGGAGACATAAACATATGGCATTAGCCACTCAAAGCGGAGGTTTTCTGACGCTGCTGAGAAAAAGGAACTTTCTGCGCCTCTGGCTGGCCCAACTCATCTCCATGACGATTTTCTTCGCCTCTAACTATGCCCTGCTCATTTTGATCGAAAATATCACCCACTCCACCACGCTTGTCGGCGTCTCCATCATTTGCTTCAGCCTGCCTGCCGTGATCTTCGGCCCCCCGGCAGGCGTCCTTGTGGAGCGGATGAACAAACGCCGCGTTCTCTGGGGCAGCAATCTGCTTCGTGCGCTGGCAACCTTTCTCTTCGTCATTATCCTGCTGTTTGATCGCAGCCGCCTGATCGTGCCAATCTACCTGCTGACATTTCTTATCTCGGCCATCGGGCAATTTTTCTCACCCGCCGAGGGCGCAACGATTCCCATGCTGGTCAGCAAGGACGAACTGATGCCCGCCCTTTCGCTCTTCAGCATCACTTTTATGCTCGCCCAGGCGCTCGGCTTTATCTTCCTGGCCCCGCTCGCTCTCTCATTCCTACCAGCCATCCAGATCTACCACACCACGTTCGATTCCGTCACCCAACTCTACGCCCTGATTGGCGTCCTCTACCTCGTCTGTACCGGCCTGGTCTTGCTGATCCCCACTTCCAACTTTACGCAGCCGGCCCGCGATCAAGAGGCAACGGAGACGGTCACAACCGAGTTTCTCGATACGTTAAATACGGTCTGGGTGGAATTAATGCAGGGCTGGAACTTTGTCTATCGCAACAAACCTCTCTTCCTGGCCGTCCTGCAACTCTCCTTCGCCGGCGTCCTGATCCTGGTCATCAGTCAGCTGGCGACGCCTATTGTGACGCAGATGCTGTTTCTACCCGCAAATGCGATGGCCGTCGTTTTTGCGCCCGCCGGTATCGGCCTCGTGATCGGCTCGATCTTTATGCCGCGTCTTAGCCGGCGCCTGGGCCAGTCGCGTACAATCCTCATCGGCACCCTCGCAATGTCCGTCATTACGCTCTTGCTACCGCTCATTACCCTGCTAGCCCGTGCCTTACAGCCTCATGGCTGGAATACCAACCCCTTGCTCCTGATCTCCATTACGCTGGTGATGTTCCTGGCGGGCTTCGCGCTCGATTGCATCAACGTTCCCGCGCAAACCACGATGCAAGAACTGACCCCAAACTGGATCAAGGCTCGCGTGCTGGCTCTGCAAATCACGTTTTATAGCGCCTGCTCGATCCCCATTATTCCTGCCATTGGTGCGATCGCCGATCTGTTCGGCATAGAGAATGCTATCTATATCCTATCCATCGGCGAACTCGCCTTCGGCATCTGGGGAATTTTTTATCAGCGCAAACACCCCGTTGCCGGCGTTCATGCTGATGAGAAAGGGTTATCAGAGCAAATAGAACCGGACAAAATAGCTGAAAAATCCACACAATTGCATTGACGGAACCATCTCGTTACGTCTACAATAGCTTTAAAGGTACTTACGCAATAAAGAAAGCAGAACCATATGTCAGATACAAAGCTTATGGCACAGATAGCGCCTTATCAGCCCTGGCTCATCATCGTTGGCGTATTTCTGCTTTTTTCCCTGTTGCGCTTCACACGCGCGGGCTTACGACGACGGATTGACGAAATCGGCTACTGGCTGTTTGGGGAAAGAGGACGACTCATCTGGTTCTGGCTGAATGCTCCAGGCGTGGTCCTGCATGAGTTGAGTCACGCCTTCGTCGTCTTCCTTTTCCTGCCTTTCGGCTTCCGCATCACCAGCATTACCCTTTTCCGCGTAAAGCCGACACCTGTTGTTGGCCCGGATGGCAGGCGTGTCGTCCGCAATGGTGGCCGCCAGTCGCTCCAACTCGGCGAGGTCCAGTACGTCCGACCACAAGGCCGCTTTATGAGCTACGTCGGCGATGGACTCAGCGGAATCGCACCACTGCTCGGCGGCATCGCCATGTTCGCCTTCCTCTACTGGGTTGCCACCGGCTACAATCTGTGGGACTTCCCCCTGGACGCTCAGCAACGCCTCCAACTCCTTCGCCCCAACTGGCCCTGGTGGACGCTGATCTTCGCCCCATACCTCATTCTAACCGTTACCTCCGAACTCTGGCCCAGCCGTCAGGACTGGCGCGGCGCACGCTGGTTCGTTGGTGGCCTGCTGGTACTGGCGGTGGGGCTGCTCCTGATCCTCTGGTATGCTAAACGACTCACAACAATGCTGACCATCAGCGCATTCGTCGCCGCTCACATCGATTTTGCCCTGCTGATCCTGCTAGGGCTTGATCTCCTCTTCCTGATCATCGCCGAGGCGCTCGTCCACGCTGTACGCCGCTGACTATCCCGCCCGGCTACACCTGAATATGCGTCATGCTCACCACCTCATGGGCCAATCGTCCCAACTCTATATTCACCGGGGAAAATTTCGTCATGGCTTCTCTGTTCGGCGTCTCTATCAATCCGGCTGCTAGCTCCGTCAGACGCGTCTCCCTCAGCTGTTGCAACGACGCCTCGACCTCCTGCACGCTCTCCTCAAATTGCTCAGTCGAAATAGGATGATAGCCGGCACAGACGATCTCTTCCAACCGCTGCAATATGTTCTCGGCTTGCTCCGCAAATTGTTCCAGGCCAGGCAACGTGTGGTGTCGCTTCAAGGTGGAGAGATGAGCGGCCAGAATAGTGATGCTATCATACAATTGCAGGTTATAGGAGAGGAGCGCGTAGAGATGCTTCACGTTCCGCTGCATCGCCTTTGGCTCGCTCAACACACGCTGAAACGTCGCGGCGGCATTGGCATTTTCCAGCCGCGCTTCCCTACTTAATGTTCTCAACTTCCCCGTCTCATATTGCTGCCCCAGATAGGCCGCTAACACACAGATCAGGAAGCGGCGATTGGCCGCGATGCTCTTTGCAAGCTGTTCGGGGAGCCGCTCCCGCGTCCAGAACGGCCAAACCACAAAACCTGCGATCAACGCCAGAACGCCACCGATCACCGTATTGAAGATGCGCAACAGCGAGACCTGCCACTCCCCTGGATGGCTGAGATCCACCAGCAGCACCACAAAAGGCGTCAGAAAGAAGGCAAAGACCGTATAGTTGCGCTGACGATAGGCAAAGGCGACGCAGCCCAGCAGCCACACCAGGATATATTGTAGCAGCAGGTTGTGGATACTTGCCGCCAGCACGCCGCCCACGATGCCGCCAAGCACCGTGCCTCCCATGCGTTCCAGAGCGCGTTGCAGCGTGGACCCAAAATCGGGCTTGAGGATGATCAGCACGCTCAGTGGTATCCAGAAGCCATGAGGGAGTTGTAGCAACATGTAGAGCATCACCGCTAGAGAGGTCGCGAGGCTCACGCGCAAAGCATGACGAAAAACCATCGAGCGCAGCGTCAGGTTATCATTGAAGGTCTCGATAGCCGCTTGCAGATCCACATTTGCGGCGGGGCGAAACGTTATGCCGGTCGGCTCCTCGCGTCCATCTCCATCCAATTGCCGCACAGCATTAACGATCTGTTGCATAGTGCTAATCATCGCTTTGAGCCGACGCAAGAGATAGCGCGTACTGACCCGCGCCTGATAATCCTCCTCACTCCCAGGAATAGCTCTGGACAGTTCCGTATCATACTCGTCAAGCCTGCCCTTCAACGTATCGAGCCTGTCCAACTCGATTCCATCCGTACCTCGCTCAATAGAGAGCGCACAGGCGGCAAGCAGCGTAGCAAGTGCAGAACCGACCTGCTGCACGAGTGCTGGTATTCGAACAACATAGGGATGCGCCGCCGTATTCCTGATACCATTCACCAGTGCAAGCGTGGTATCAAACAGACTATCCGCAGCAAGGGCAACTTGCAGCAAATGTTGATCGATCGGATCGGCTCCCTGTTGAGCAGAACGCACCTGCACAAAGATCGTCCGCGCATTATCCTGCGCTGTAACGACGCGAGAGCGCTCACTATCCACTTCGCTTCCACCAGCTAAAAGCGTGTGCTGATCGTAGGAGGTTGAGGAACAGAGCTTGTCTATAAATGCATCCAGCGCACGGTAATAGCTTGCCACCGCCACACGAACTGGTCGATAGGGTCGTAGCGGCCAGAGCCAGAGCGACAACAACATAGCCCAGGCTCCGCCGATCAGCAGAACGCCGAAGCGCTCACAGGCAACCACGAAACTCGCCGGCATGCTGAGTATAATCAGGAAGGCGCAGATGATGACAAAGCTGACTTTGGAGCCGATATTGCCGTAGACGCTCATCATGCTGCCAAGAAAGGCGCATAGAAACATCAGCGGCACCGCCAACCAGATAGCTCCTCCCGCCACAGTCGCCAGAAAGCCCACGACGGCCAGGAAAATCGTCGCCAGCCCCATCGACAGAGCACGCGCCTGATAAGCGCCACCCACATCGGCCAGGCACGCATATAGCCCCCCAAGATAACCCATCAACGCCAGACCCGGCTGCCCTGCCAGCGATCCTATAAAAAGCGGCAACAGCCCGATTGTAGCAATCCTCGTACCAGCCAGAACGTCCTGCCGATTGAGGTTAAACACGGAACGGACACGCGTAATCATAGCCATAGCATTATTCTTTATCCAGAAATCCAGAAAACTCTATACCATAAGACACGCTGCTATGGAGAAGAGCGGATACACCCGCGCTCCGTTGCTGCTTGAAACCATGCAGAAACGTCCCGTTCCTTTCATCCGTTCTTTACATAGAGAGGTTCTCTTAGTGCAAATTCTATTATATAGACATTTATCGATTGTAAATATATGAAAGGACTGGTATAATGGGGATATGAAGGAAGAAGGAACTAGCGGAACAGACCGTATAAAGAAAGGCGAGGCGGAGATGGCAATAGCTCCAGATAAGTTGCCGATGGTCAGTGCTGTCAACGATATACAGGGGCCAGGGCAAGGCCGCTGGACTTACGAAGACTACGCGGCCCTTCCAGATGACGGGAAACGCTACGAGATTGTAGACGGGGTATTGTATATGTCACCATCACCTGGTAGATGGCACCAAGAAATCGTTGGAGAGATCTTCTCCTATTTACGCATACATGTAAAACTCGCAGGCCTGGGTTCTGTGTATATGGCTCCTTTCGACGTTGTACTCGCCTATAACCAGACCGTTCAACCCGATGTGAGCGCCGTTCTCAATGATCATCGCGACAGGATCACCGACAATCACATCGTTGGAGCACCCGATCTGGTCGTCGAGGTCATCTCGCCGGGTAGCGCTGGCTACGACCGCCGCGAGAAGCAGAATATGTACGCCCGTGCAGGAGTTCCAGAATACTGGCTGGTTGATCCTGCCGCCCACACCGTCGAGGTACTCACCCTGGAATACAGCGAGTACCGCTCATTGGGTGTCTTTCAAGGCAAAGCAATACTACCCACAAAACTTATCGCTACTTTCCCTGTTCACGTCGAACAGTTCTTTGCTTAGCTCTATTCAAACCGCTTCACCAATCAAACCGATCAATCAAGAAGTTGCGGCTGTAATGCAAGAGAATGGGGCTACCATGAGGGCAGGCAGCAGGCGCACTGACCAGCGCCAATGCCTTGAGCAGCGCCACCTGGTCTCCCAATCCCAACTCACGCCCACGCCGCAAGGCCGAACGACACGCCAGCCCAATCAACAAATGATCCTCCCAATCGGCGCTATCTTCCGCCGCCATCTCCATCACCTCCGGCAGATGTGCTGCCAGTTGCTCATGACCTTCGCCATCTGGCACCGAACGCACCAGAAAGCTCCGTCCCCCGAAGCGCTCACACTCCAACCCTAACCCGCGCAACATCGGCAAGCGCATCTCCAACAGATCGGCCTGATGGCGCTTCATTTCGACAATCACCGGCTCCAACAACAGATGCGCATCCGTCGCCTGCTCTTCGCTCCGTCCAGCGGTATAGGTACTGCGCAAATGTTCATAGATAATCCGCTCATGCGCTCGATGCTGATCGATCAGGTAAAGGCTGCCATCGGGAGCTTCGGCCAGAATAACCGCCTGCTGCAACTGGGCCAGAGGACGCAAATGCGCAATCACCTCCGCCGTTCCCGGCGTACTTACCTCAGCATGATATCCCTCTGCCGACTCAGCCACATGCAGGCCGCGCCGCCTCGGTCCCGGCAAACGACGCTGTGTCGCCAGCAGCGGACCAGGAAACACAGCCTCTTTTGGCGAGGCCGGGCTACGTTCCAGCACAGCACGCACTATTTGCGTCAACGCAGCCACAATCTCGCTTTCTCGCACCAGGCGCACCTCTATCTTGGCGGGGTGGACATTGACATCCACCTCGTCTGGTGGCACCTCTAGAAAGAGGACCAGCAGGGGATGCTTCCCCCTGGTTAACAGCCCACGATATCCCTGCTCAAGAGCATCCTGCAAGCTGCGCACCTGCACCGGGCGGCCATTGACAAACAGCGTGACATACTGCCGATTGCCCTGCGCCAATACGCGATTGCCAACATAGCCATGCACGATATAATGCTCTCCATCGCTCACCCTGACCTCGTGCAGCATCTCTTGCAATGGCAAATGATAGAGTTCGGCCAGCACAACAGCGAGATCACCCGAACCTCCCGTCTGCAACACGGTATGGTCATCGATGGTCAAATTGAAGCGCACCGCCGGATAGCCCACGGCATAGCGGCGCATCAACTGCACAACATGCCCGTTTTCAGTCCGCGACTGACGCACAAAATTGAGGCGGGCCGGTACGTTATAGAAGAGATCGCGTACCGTAATCGTGGTGCCGTGCGGACGCGCCCGCCTGCCTCGCTGCACCACTTCTCCGCCGCGCACCATCACCCACTGTCCAGGCTCTTCAGCACCCTCCGTCTCGATAGCGCGGCTCAAGAGCGTCACCTCAGCAATAGCGGCAATGCTGGCAAGCGCCTCACCGCGAAAGCCCAGGGTATGTAGTTGATACAGATCATCGACCGAACGAATCTTGCTGGTGGTGTGGCGCTCATAGACACGCTCCAGCTCTTCGGCGGGAATCCCGCAGCCATCATCGGTCACACGCATCAGCCGCAACCCGCCACCGCGCACCTCGACGCGAATCTCATTTGCCCCCGCATCGAGCGCGTTCTCGATTAGTTCTTTAATGACCGATACGGGACGCTCTATCACCTCGCCCGCCGCGATGCGTTCCGCCACATCCTGCGACAACGCGATCAGTGGCTTGCGCTCTTTGTTCATCAAATTCATCACAACCTGATTCATGGCTAGCGTTTATTTCTCTTCTTTTGCAGCAAAAACAGTAAATTTAAGGCATCAATTGGCGTAATAGCGCCAACATCAATATCGTCGATCTCAGGCTCCATCTCGCCCTGTTCCAGCATTGCCGCGACATACTGGGCCTCTTCGCTCTGCCACGCATATCGTTCGGACCGCTCGGCAATCCTGCGACCGTTGCCATTGCGTTTCTGCGGTACCATTGTTGTGACCACTGGCTCGCTAACAACCAGCGCAGTCTGCAACTCTCGACTATGTGTGACCTGCTCCAATTGTTGCAGCACCTCTTCGGCTCGCCGCACGATCCCTGGCGGCATCCCTGCCAGCTTCGCCACATGCACGCCATAGCTGCGCCCGATACAGCCAGGAGTGACGCGATGCAAGAACACGATGCCGCCCTGCTCATCGTCGCTGATCGCCATTGTATAGACACTGAGGTGAGGCAGCTCTTCGGCCATCTCCGCCAGTTCGTGATAGTGCGTGGCAAAAAGCGTGCGAGCGCCGGTGGTCTGATGCAGATGCTCCACAACTGCCCGGGCAATAGCCAGCCCGTCATAGGTGCTGGTGCCGCGACCAATCTCATCGAGAATGATCAGGCTGTGCTGTGTGGCGTGATGCAGGATGGTTGCCGTCTCCTCCATCTCGACCATAAATGTACTCTTGCCCGAGGCAATATCATCTTCGGCCCCCACACGCGTAAAGATACGATCCACCAGCCCCAGCGCCACCTTGCGGGCCGGTACAAAGCTGCCAATCTGCGCCATCAGCGTAATCAATGCAACCTGGCGCAAATAGGTCGATTTGCCCGCCATGTTGGGACCGGTCAGCAGCAGCACCCGCGTGCCTGCCTCAGCATCCAGCGTGGTGTCATTCGGAATAAATACGTCACCATCCAGCGCGTACTCCACAACCGGGTGACGCCCGCCCACAATCTCCAGACCGCGCCCATGTCCCACGATAGGCCGCACATAGCCCTGATGCGCGGCAACTTCGGACAGACTGAGCAAGACATCGATCCAGGCGACAGCTTTGGCGGTCGCCATCAATTGCTCATAAAAGATGCCCAGCTGCCGCAACACATCGGCATAGACGCTCTTCTCAACCTCTTCAATGCGCTCATTGGCGCTCAGGATACGCGCCTCATGCTCTTTCAGCTCCGGCGTGATAAAGCGTTCCGCGTTGACCAGCGTTTGCTTGCGCATGTAGTCGGACGGCACCAGCTTCATATTCGCCTTGCTGACCTCAATATAATAGCCCACCACCTTATTAAAGCCGACCTTGAGCGATTTAATGCCGGTCCGTTCGCGCTCTCGCGCCTCCAATGTCAGCATCCAGCGGCGCGAGCCGCGAATCGAGGCAAACAGTTCGTCCAGTTCGGCATGGAAGCCTGGACGAATCAGCCGCCCATCGTCGCCATTCTCATCCTCTTCGCCCGCCCTCATCAGCGCCTTGCCGATCAGTTCGGTCACGTCGGGACAGGGATCAAGCTGCTCGGCCAGCTCGCGCAACTGGCGGGCCTCACACCCAAGCAGCAACTCGCGCAACTGGGGGATCAGGCCCAGATAATCGCGCAAGCCAACCACCTCGTTGCGCACAGCCGTCCCCTGGCGCACGCGCCCGGCAATGCGTTCCAGATCGCCAAACGCTTGCAAGCTCCTACTAAAGCGGCTACGCAGCGCCGGACTCTCGAACAGCTCTTCGACTACCGCCAACCTGGCCTCCAACTGGCTCAGATCCAGCAATGGCTGCGTAATGGTCTTGCGCAACTGACGAGCGCCCATCGGCGTAATCGTGCGATCAAGTACGCTCAACAGGCTCCCATGCACAATGCCGCTGCGCGTCCCCTGCAGCAGCTCCAGGTTGCGTTGTGTATGCGCATCTAACACCATATAGCTCGTTGTGCGATACGAACGTAACCCCGTGAGCAGCAACAGCAAGGCTTGATTCATTTTCTCCAGATAGCCAATAATGGCTCCTGCTGCCGCTATCGCTCTGGGAGCCTGAGCACAGCCATAGGCTTCGAGCGACTGCACGCCAAAGTGCCTGCATAAGCGATTCTGCGCCGCCTCGTGCTCAAAAAAATACGGAGGACAATGGGTAATCGTGACCGTTTTGGTGAGGAACTGATACGCCTCTTTGTTCGCCCCTTCCACAAGCAAACACTCGGCGGGCGCGAGCCGCTGCACTTCGGCCTCCAGCGCCACGGGCAGTTCATCGCCGCTAAACCATGTCACCGTAAATTCGCCCGTGCTGACATCCACCGCCGCCAGTCCGGTCTGCGCCCTCCCACCTGCAATGGCGATCAAATAGTTATTCTGGCGGGCCGGCAACAGGTTGGGTTCAGACAGCGTGCCAGCCGTCAAAATGCGCGTGACGGCCCGCTCAACCACGCCCTTGCCAACTTCTCCCACCTGATCACAGATGGCAACTTTGTAGCCACGCTGCACAAGCTTGCCGACATAATTTTCCAGAGCATGCAAGGGGATACCAGCCAGCGGAACCCGCTCTTGCTCCCCATAGGCTCGACTGGTCAGCACGATCTGCAACTCGCGCGAGGCGATGTGGGCATCATCATCAAAGGTTTCATAGAAATCACCAACCTGATATAACAGGACCGCATCAGGATACTGGCTCTTGATCTGTAAATATTGTTGGCGTGCAGGAGTCGGCATCATTTCCCCTCTACGAACAGAACTTGTTTCTCTGGTAAGACACCTGTATTATGAGTCTATTCTTTCCCTTCTGTCAAAAACGGTAGGAGATCTCCACTTCTCCTCCTGCGTCAGAGCCATTGTCACCTGTTGGATGCATCTCATCATGTCAATTAGCGGCAGAGGAATAGCAAGTAATGAGCAGGCTTATTATACACCTCCTGGCTCTCCCTGCGAAGGACATACTACTGACGGCAAAACCTCTTTAACCCTTCAAAACGGGGGAGAAGAACGCCTTGCGATGAATATGAAAACATTCTTGCCCAATACTCCGCAACGGCAAAACTGTGGTATACTTAGCATGACTTTAATGAGGATCACAAAGGAGATAACGATGGCACTACCAACGCTAAACCAGACGGAAGGGGTGTGGATTAATCGCACCAGCGATCAAGGGGATCATTACATTCAGGCAATCTTTCCCAAAGGGGACCACTCGGACCTGTCACACCAATCCAACTGCGACGCACTTATTCGTCGTGGCAGCCTCCAACCAGAATATGCCGATTATCTTCCATCTGCTCAACGCACATGGGATCAGGGACAGCGCTATCATCATGTCCACGTCTAACCCTATTCGAGAAACTGGGGGGACAGCATGCCGAGAAAGATCTGCCCTATCTTGACGAGACAGGAGAAGGCAGATATCTCAACGGAATACCAGAACACCTACATTCGCTCTTACCGCTATCTTTTCCCGTTCTGTTCAGCAGAGGATCGCGAATCAATCCTCTGGATCGCCGAGATGATCCCCCTTACGTTCTGCGCGACAAGTTCCTGATCGTGCGCATAATAGAAGGCTTTCCAATACATCCCTTCCGGGGCCACAATTCTCACTTCAAGTTGCTCTGCATCAAAAAGCTCCACGTAGGTTGCAGCTGTCGTTTCATAGCGCGTAAAGGAAACCTCTCTCGCAGGAGAAGTTCGATAGGTCTTTTGGCTGGTGGTTCTCATCGAGAGATGTCCAGCTTCCACCAAAGAAGAGACAGTACACGCAATTTCATAGAGATAGGAATCCGAATCGCGGAAACGCTCCTTGAGAATACATTCATAAGAAATATGAATAATAGGGGAACCCGTTTGCTCTCTCAAAAGATGCGTCTCGTTTGGTAATACCGACATAGAAATACTCACTTTCTCGATACATACAAATTAGATAGGTAAAAGTAGAATAGAATACAAGTCGAATATCAGGGGTAGAGAGAGATGACAGAAGCAGCAAAGAGGTAAAAAAAGGCGCTACACTCTATCATGGAATTGGTTGCGCCTCTTCTCTCGTGCTCGCGACTCGGCATGAGAACGATAAGCCATATAACCAAAAATGGCAATGGCGATTACAAGGATGAGCAATGAGATGATGAAGAGTTGCATACTTCAATCCTTTCTTCAAAGCGCAAATGCCAGGTACTCACATAATCCGGTTCGTTTACTTAGGACTTGACTCTCCATCTGGCGGAACTGGCTCCAGATCTCGGTATTCAAAATCTATAAGCATATCTTCTCCTGGAATTTCGACATAGTAGACATAATAAGGGTCCGTACGCCGTCTATCCTTATCCACCGACCGAACGACGCCAATGCTGCCAGCAAGCCCCCCAGGTCCATACCCAAATCCTTTTTCTACGATACGAACTCGATCCCCTATTTCAAATGCTTTAGCAACCATGCGCATTTCCTCTTTTCTGTATTATCAATCAATGCTCTATCCTATAAACCCGAGCATCCCATTTATTGGGATATATGCCTATCCCCTTAAATAACGTTTTTCTTCATCTTATACCTTCTCTTTCTGATTTTTCCCGAGAATAGCGCCAGCCAACTCAGCCTCACGAAGATCAACGTGCTGGAGATCGACACGACTCAGGTCTACGCTAGAGAGGTTCGTCTGCTTGAAGACTGCTTTGCTAAAAATAGCTCCTTCTAGATCGGCTTCACGAAGATCTGCGTAGCTCAAGTCTGATCCCTTCAAATCCGTATGGTGAAAGATGGCCCCTCTCATATCTGTCCATCCCAGATTCGCACGCAAAAAACTGGTATTGCTCAGGTTAGCTCCTCGTAAATTAGCTCCTCGTAAGTCCGCATCCTGCAAATTCGCATCTTGTAGATCTGCATCCTGCAAATTCACGCCAGTAAGGTCAGCTCCCCGCAGATCAACTCCTCGCAGGGAAACACCATGCAGATCAGCTTCATGGAGATCTGGCTCAAAGGCCTGGACATCGGGGTAGGATCGTCTCCATGTATTCCAACGGGACACTCCTGACAAAAGTAGATCCATCTGCTTCTGACTAGCCATGCTGTTTACATCCTTTTTCAATATCGAGATATTATGTTGTATACTTATCTCGTCTTTTGGAACAATAAGATCTTTATCCGCGCCCTCATCAATGTTGTGGGCAAGCCAATAGGCTACTATATGCGACTGGCATAAAAATGTATCCTTTCAGTAATATCTGTATACTATCATACAACATTCTTCATAATTTAACGAATTTCCTTTATTTTTGATACGGATGATAGTTTCATAAAAAATTGACACTCATGCTCAAAGCACGTAAAGAGATTCTACGTAAGTCCTATCTCCTATTTTTTCGAAACAAATTATCCCTAATATTCCTCTAATGGAAAATACCTTATTTGAGAGAGCGGAGATCTCGGAAGAAGAGGGATCATTTCCTTTAAAAGAGGCGATCTTGCACATCACTTCCTCCGGTCATTTGTTATCAGTTCCCTCGCCACTAATGCTCGGAAGGGAAAAGGCGTCTCTCATGGTGTTACCCGATTACAAATACGTGCTGTTTTTTACAAAGGATACTCAAAATGAAGATGACCAACGTTACATCACCCGTTCCCTCTACTTCTCATAATACACCCACATCAGTTAGCCGCCTCGCCCAAAAAGAAACCAGCAGCGACTATGCTGTACTGAAGCAGCAGTTGAAGCAGCAAGGTTTTTTGAACAAACAGCCGGTGTATTATACCTGGCGCATCGTCTTTCTTTTCGCTTTACTCGCCATTGGCGTGGGGATTCTGCTGCTAGTACATATCACATGGCTACAGCTCCTGGACGCGATCTATCTTGCATGTGTCTCTACACAGATAGGGCTACTGGCTCATGAAGCTGGTCATCGTCAAATGTTTCACCATGCCTGGCAACACAACCTGGTCAGCCTGATCGGTGGCAATTTCTTGCTGGGGATGAGTGCGACATGGTGGAACGACAAACATAATCGCCATCATAGCCACCCCAATCAATTAGACATGGACCCGGACATCGAGATCCCCTTTCTCGACTTTACTGGAACCCAGGCGCTTGAGCAGATGAGTTCCTTCAGACAGTTTTTAGTACGACATCAGGCGTTCCTTTTTCTACCTGCATTAATGACGGTTGCCGTAGGACTCCAATACCAGAGCATCCTTTTTTTGATCCAAAAACAAGCAAAATATCATGCTCTCGAATGGATATTGATGGTTGCGCATTTTGTCTGTTACTTTGCTCTGATCTTTTCCTGTCTGCCATTCTGGCAAGCAGTAGCGTTTATCGCTCTCCATCAATCTTTCACAGGATTGTATCTCGGATCAATTTTCGCCCCAAATCATAAAGGCATGGTTGTACTTGAAAATGAGAGCAATATGGATTTCTTGCATCGTCAAGTCCTGACATCTCGTAACGTCCATGCCCATCCGTGGACCGATTTCTGGTATGGCGGATTGAACTATCAGATCGAACACCATTTATTCCCGGCCATGCCTCGCAACCGGCTAAAGGAAGCACAACAGTTAATCAAACCCTTTTGTGAGGCACATGCCATCTCTTATCACGAAACCAGTTCCTTACAATCTTTTCGTGAGATCTTGCAGTATCTCCACGAGATCGGCGCTCCCCTACGCTTCCCATCACAACCAAAACAAAAAAACATAAACTGATAAAGAGAGGCGGCTACCGGTCAAAGAGCCAGTAGCCGCCTCTCTGCAGGAAAGGCTGACCATTCACGGACGGAGCATTATCTCAAGCTTATGACTTCCCAACATCGATCGTCTTCTGCTCCTGCTGCCCCTGACCTCCCGTGATGCTAATGCGGCGCGGACGGCTCGCCTCGCTCACCGGCACCTGAATCATCAATATACCATTCTGGAAGGTTGTCTGAATGTTGTTCGGGTCAATCGGCTTGGGGAACGTCACGGACCGCTCAAACGAGCCGGAGATAATCTCACGCCCCAACCATGTATGCCCCTGCCGATGCCGCTGGGTTCGCCCCTGTTGCATCTGCGCCTGATCCTGTTGCGTTTGCTGCGCTTTCTGCTCCTGCTGTTGCCCCTGTTCACTTGTCTGGCTCTGCTGCTGATGTTCATTCTGATGGCTATAATGACCTCGAATCGTCAGTGTGTTTTGATCTACCATCAGCTCAATATCTTCTGGCCGAACCCCTGGCAGTGAGACATCCAGCTCGTAGCCATTCTGCGTTTCACAAAGGTCCATCGGCACCATCTGCGTTGATGTACCAGACATCATACCAGGATGCACAAAGCTCTGCTCAAACAACTGATCCATCGCACGGCGAAGACTCAATGCTTCACGAAACGGATCGTAACGGCTTACCATTGATTTGTACCTCCTTTTACGTATTTCACTATTTACCCTTCTTTCCAAGCTATCCCCGTTTCACATAGATAGCACAGGCGTATCTCCCTCATCATCTCTCTCCGTGAAAGCAATCCACAGCCATCACGTTTCCTCAAAAACAATAGTTTCACCCCTTTCATGAGACGAAAAGACGATTCCACCTTCGTTCATCAACCCGCATCTAGCCATCGCGCAGGTACACAATGGCGGCATATCCCTGATACACCAGGCGAAAATCAGGGGGAAATACAAAGCGCTTCCCGCGCGAGACAACTGTTTGATTCAGGGCCTTATTCGTCACAATCCAGACACGCCCATGTCTGGCCAGCGCCGCATCAAAATCGCCCTGATTGAGCAGCGGCACCGATCCAGTTGGCGTATCTGTAATGGCTCTGTTTCTCTCGAACAGGTAGAGCGCTCGATCCATCGAGAAAAAATAATCCACACGCCCGACATAGTAGAGTATGGAGATCGCTGGCGAGACCGAGATGACGATATCACCCTCGTGCCAGTGCTGCTCGATGTATTGTCCCGCCACATCGTAGTCAGGATAGTTGTGGTGATAAGAGACACCCAACAGCCTGCTCGTGAAGAGATCGTAATTACCAATGGGCAGCGCCGGCACGATAAGCACACTGACGCAAACCAGTATCGTTGTCACCAGCATTAACCAGCGCAACGGCTGCGCTGATAGCTCTTTGTTCCCCATCATCACAGTTTGCTCGCTTCGATCCATCCGCTCATTAGCAGCATGCCACCCGTTCAAGTTTCGCTGCTCAAAAACAACCTCTCGTTGCTTGATACTTCCAGCCGCCAGAGACCAGAACAAACGCAACCCATTGATCAGTGCAAAGGCCCCCAGCATATAAAAAGCTGGCAACAGCGGATAAATGTAACGATCAGCGATTGGTGTAAAGATCAGTATCAACAATATCAGGGGAACAAGAAAGAAGAGCGTACAGTAACGAGCACGCGTATCGCCAGCATGCAACGCCCAGACGCAGCCAATACATGCCAGTACTGAGTTCACCGTCAATATCGGCAGTTGCTTGCCAGTTACAAATGGGAAGAAAAGCAGCTTGAGATAATAGGGCATGTTATCGGTCATAAATTGTATCAGCGGCTGCTGGCTCTGATCCGTCCCCAGTACCGCAGGATGCGAGTATTTGACGATCAACAGTTGCATACCAATCACGCCAGCCCCAAGAGCCGCTGCAATCCACCAGTGCTTCTGATATAGGACGCTCGGAAGACGGTGAGTCGCATCTTTACTCACAAAGAGCACGCCCAGGACCAGAACGGGCAAGAAGATAAAGGTCTCTTCATGGCTTAAATACATGCCAAGCAGGGCCAATATCGCCCAATAGGGCAGACGCGGATGGCGATAGTTGTGCGCTGCCTTATAGAACAAGTACATTACCAGAATCACCATAAATTGTGCCTGCTCATACATGCGTACGCCTCGTCCCCAGACTAACACATAGGGCGAGAAAGCCAGCATAGCGGTGGCAAGCAGGGCAACTTTGCGCTCGAAAAAGGAGCGCGTCACCAGATAAAAAAGTGGCAGGCTTGCCAGATATGTCACCACGGCTGGCAACCGGATCATGCCGTTCTGTTCGCCAAAAAGCGCGATTGAGAGCGCAAGTATGTAGGAATAGAGTTCGCCCTTTGGATAGAGAAAGCCAGAGGGCATCACCGGAACCCCGTGAGCCAGAATCCCTTTGGCAGCATAGTAGCTCGTTAATTCGTCCTGCCAGTACGGTTCATAGGAGAGATGATAACCAATCATCGGGATCGCCAACAGCATAATCAAGACGAGACCCCAATGCTGGCGCAACCATAGAGGGAGGCGCCTCACAGCTGCTTGCACGCGGCTCCGCATCCTCGCAATGTTAGGGCCAGGCGCGAGATGTTCATAGCAGCTACGACAATGGAGCCATTGCAGCAAGACTCCCAATCCCACCAGAGCAACCAGCACCAGCCCCCATTGCCATGTATAAGGGAAAGGACGCGGCAGAAGAGGCTCACAGGAGAGCGCAATCAGGAGCGTCTCTCCGGCGAGAGCAGGCATATAAACGATGCTGAGGGCGGCGAGCGCATCGCTACGCGTGTAATAATAACGGCGCAGCACGATCAGCGCAAGCACGAGCCAGATGCCCACTACTGCGCCAATATTTATCAAAAGAATACTGGCCAGCGAGGAAAAATGTGGGATATGGGTATTGCGCAACGAACTCGTGTCCGGCAGATACACGGCCCTGCTTACACCCGGTCGTCCAACATAGAGTGGGGTCTCCCACAAGAGCGTATTACCACCACCTCGCTCCCAGCCTGTGACAGCCCGTGATGACGTTCGCCATAACGTATCAGAAATATTGGTCGTAATCCAACTATTCTGGTTTTGCCGATTGCTGATCAGCAGGTCCAGTGAAAGGGCGGCACGCAAGGTCTGAAGGTTCATCTGAGCAGTACCGTTGCCAGGAGAGGCAACATGCACAGCGATCGTATTGACGCCAGCATGAAAGTACGGCGTGGTATCATAGATTCCTAGCATCAAACCTTGTGTATAGGGAAGCAGGGTATGCCCCCTGCTATACTCGGTCGGCGTCTGACGCACCTCACCATTCCAGACAGTAAACAACTGCCCATTGATAAAGATGCTGGCGGGTCCAGTGGCAATCACCCGCAACCAGGTATGCTCAGTATTGGGCGACAACGTAACGGTGCGTACAAAATAGGCTTCGTACCCGGCACCGGCACTGATCCAGGAAGTTGCCGGCGGTCGCTCATACAGCTCAGGATTCGCCTCCAGCAACGGCTCCCATGCTGGAGCGGTTGCGCGTGTTGCAGGCCGCCAGAGGGTCGCATCAAAGCGTCGTGCGTTCCATCTAGCGTTATAGATGGCATAACGCGGATAGGCCAGAGCACCCTGATTCGTCGCCTGCCAGCTCGCATCCGAACCATAATACAGGGTGGTGCTGCCACTCCTCATACCCAGGATGGCTCGCAAAGATGGATGCTGTCCATCGAGGTTAGAAACGTAGGCCGCCACTACGTTCGGTCCACGCCGCAGCGAAGAGACGACATCATAGATGTAGGCATGGGTTCCACCGCCATTGGTCACATCCTTCTTATTGGTCGCAATAAAGGTTCCATTGACATAGAGGCGGAACACCTGATCCGCAGCAATAGTGACAAATGCAGTCTCTGGCACAACATTCAAATTCGTACTATAGCGGAAATAAGAGACCGGATTATTGCTGCTATCACTGGCCTGTATCCACTGGGAATGTTGCCATTGCGGCGCAAAGTAGGATGGCTGAGGAACCAGCAATAGTTGATAAGAGAACCAGCTCGCGCCGAGGCATGCGAGCAAAAGGCATAATCCAACCTTCAACGCTCGCACAACCGGACGACGCGGCGAAGTTGGCGCTATCTTTTCCATGAGAGTTGTTACAGCCATCGTACTAGCCATTGCACATCCTTTCGTGTCTACGCACTTCGCTCAATAAGCACAGAACCGGGACGCGAGGCAGAGAGGTAGCGCTCCGCCCACAACTGAAACATCAGCAATTGCCAGAGCTTATGAGCATGATCCCAACGCCCGGAAAGGTGCTCCTGAACCAAAGATTGCACATAGGGCGCGTGAAAGATCCCTTGCTGCTTCAGACGTGCCGGTGCAAGTGCATCTTGCAGCAGATCGCGTAACTCGTGGCGCAACCAGTTCTTGTAAGGTATATTAAAGCCCAGCTTCGGGCGATGAATGATCTGCTCCGGCAATAGATCCTGCATCGCGCGTTTGAGCAGATATTTCCCCGTTATCCCGCGCATCCGCAGCGACGCCGGCAGGCTCGCCGCGAACTCGACCAGCGTATAGTCCAGAAAAGGTCCGCGCGTCTCCAGCGAGACGGCCATACTCATACGATCTACCTTAAACAAAATATCGTCCGGCAGATACCTCTTAATATCGGCGTACTGCTGCTGATCTAAAGGACGTTTACTCCCACTCATCGCCAGCAGTTTCAACAAACGTGGATCAAGCGCGGAGTAGTGACGAAACGGCGGGTGGATGAGCAGCTGCTCCAACTCATCGCCTCGCCAGAAGGTTTGCCAGCGCAAATGCTGCATTTGTGGCGGTAAACTGGCACCATCCAGAAAACGGCGGGCGAGATTAAATGCGCCTTTCTTCTGGGCAGAAGGCGGGATATGAGCGGCAAAATTGCAGAGCTGTTGCCGTATACCATCAGGCAAGCGATCGAGGGAAAGCGCGGCCAGTTTCTGGGCGCAATACCAATCGTACCCGGCAAAGAGTTCGTCGCCCGCATCACCGCCTAGCGCTACCGTGACGTGCTGACGTGTAGTACGCGAGACAAGATAGGTCGGCAGCGCAGAAGCATCGGCAAACGGTTCATCCAGCACATCCGCGACGGTCTGGATCAGATCATAGACATCTGGTTTCAGTATCTCGACATGATGGTCGGTGTCAAAATGTCGCGCTACCACCTGTGCATAGTCAAGCTCATTAAATGTTTTCTCTTCAAAACCAATGCTGAATGTCTTTGGCCGCTCCGTTCCTACCTCGCTCATCAAAGCAACGACGCTGCTGGAATCCAAACCGCCGCTGAGAAACACACCCAGCGGCACATCGCTGATCAAGCGCCGCGCCACCGCCGCCCTCAAGAGCGTCCTCAGCTCTTCGGCATACTCATCAAGCGAACGCCTCGTCTTCTCCTGAAAACGCACCTCCCAATATGGCTGTGGCCTCCACCCCAACGTCTGACATCCCTGAGCGCTGCCATCAAGCTGAATTTCGAGAAAATGACCGGCGGGGAGCTTCTGAATAGCAGTAAAAATGCTCTCAGGAGCAGGTACGTATTCGTACAGCAGATAGGATTGGAGCGCCGGCATGTGTAACTGACGAGGGACCTGTGGCAACATCAATAATGCTTTGAGTTCAGAGCTAAATGCAAAATGCTTGCCATCGCTCCAATAATAGAGCGGCTTCACGCCCAGTCGATCGCGAGCAATAAACAGAGAGCGCTTGCGGCTATCCCAGATAGCAAAAGCAAACATACCGTTAAAATGCGCCAGACAATCTTCCCCCCACTGCTCATACGCGTGAATGATCACCTCACTATCGGAGCGCGAACGAAACTTATGGCCGGCCTGCTCCAGCACAGGCACCAGTTCGCGAAAATTGTAGACCTCGCCATTAAACACCAGCCAGACCTTACCATCCTCATTCGACATCGGCTGATGACCCGCTGGCGTCAGGTCCTGGATAGCAAGACGACAAAAACCAAGTCCTACGCCAGAAGCGCAGAAATATCCCTCGTCGTCAGGGCCGCGATGTTTCTGTACCGCCGTCATCTGGCGCAAGAATGGCTCAGCCGCAAAATCCCCCCCGTCCAACTGTAAAAGACCGCAGATACCACACATAATAATTTCACCTTTATTCTCTCATAAACACCAGTTATTGTAGCTGCTATGCAGCACAAACATACAAATCCTACAACTATCTATGTATTACCAGTATAGACAACCCTCCGAAATAAAACGGAGAAGCAGATAATGACTAAATAAAAAAGCTCCCCCTGCCGATGCTACTTATGAGGAGTAATTAAGCAAACACGTCCTATACATAGAAAGGAGGCCCGTTTCGGCAGACGAACCTGGCCTATAAAGGCTGCAATTATCACACCTCGATAGCATCGATAGAAGAGGAGAAACAAAATGGAAAGACCCATAGATCTGTCGCTTATTATTCCTATTTTCAATGAGGAAGAGAATATAGTATTGCTTCACGAACGGATCAAACGTGTGCTGAACGAGCAGGGCTGCTCATTTGAAGTCGTCTATGTTGATGATGGCAGTACAGATAATACGATCATGCTGTTGCAATCCATCGTCGCGCATGATTCATCTGTCAAAGTTGTTCAATTACGACGCAATTTTGGGCAGACCGCCGCCATTGCCGCCGGAGTAGACCACAGCTGCGGCGAGGTGCTGATCTTTATGGATGGGGATTTGCAAAACGACCCGATAGACATCCCCCGCTTACTGGCAAAACTACGCGAAGGCTACGATGTTGTGAGCGGCTGGCGCAAAAATCGCCAGGATGCGCACCTGAGCCGCAAGCTCCCCTCATGGCTGGCAAACCGCTTGATTGCAAAAGTGACCGGGATTCGCCTGCATGACTTTGGCTGCACCCTGAAGGCGTTCCGCTGGGACGTATTCCAACATATTCGGCTCTATGGAGAAATGCATCGCTTCCTGCCCGCCTATGCCGCCATTGCGGGTGCAAAGATTGCTGAGATAGAGGTCACGCACCACCCGCGCCAATTCGGCGTGTCAAAATATGGCATTTCTCGCACAATTCGCGTTTTGCTCGATCTTCTCACATTGAAGATGCTTGGCACATATAGAACCAGGCCGCTCCATGCTTTTGGCATTCCTGGCCTGCTGCTGCTATTGTTCGGATTCATCTCAGGCGGCACTGTCGTTGGTCAGAATATGTTCCAGCGCTCTCCTCGCCAATCGTTTGGGCAGAACCAACTACTGCCTCTACTTGGTTTGGGATTTGGCGTACAATGTTTAATGGCGGGCATTATAGCTGAATTACTGATCCGGGTTTATTACGAGACACAGGAAAAGCCCATCTATGTAGTAAAAAACACGTTTCCCTACGCTCAAGCCGCTTTTGCCGAGCAAGAGATTGCCTGATGTTTCCAATTGCAAGGCCAGAGTAAAGGCTATTCCAATACGTACCATTTCAACGAAGGAAGATGATATTCATGCGGATCTTAATGATTGCCCCCGAACCCTTTCTGGAGCCACGCGGCACTCCTTTTAGCGTTTATCATCGCATCAAGGCGCTCACCTCGTTGGGATATGAGGTTGACCTGGTGACATACCCTATTGGTGAAGCCGTCTCCTTGCCAGGCTTGCGCGTATTTCGCACGCCAGCGCTGCCATTTATCCAGAAAGTCAAAATCGGGCCTTCCCTGGCGAAGCTGCCACTCGATCTGCTCGTCCTTTTTACTGCCTGGCAACACATGCGGCAGGAGCGCTATCAATACATCCATACCCACGAAGAGGCGGGCTTGATGGGGGTGCTGCTTGCCAGGATCTTTCATTGCAAACACCTGTACGATATGCACTCCGATCTCTCACAGCAAATGTCCAACTTCGCCTTTACGAAAAATCCCTTGCTGATTCGGGCAATGGAGGCTGTCCAGAGATTCATCATTCAGCAGGCCGATACGGTGATCGCTATTTGCCACGATCTGGAACAGACGGTTCGGCGGCTCGCGCCCGACAAGCCAGTCTATCTGATCGAGAATGTTGCGGTCGATGAGGCGCTCCCACCCGCTAGCAAACAAGAGGTCGCTCAGTTACGCCTGCAACTCGGACTGACGAACAACCCGGTACTGCTCTACACCGGCACCTTTGAAAGCTATCAGGGCATCGAGCTGCTGCTCAAAAGTATCGCGCTGGTTGAGGCTGATTTCCCGGAGGCACGCTACGTACTGGTTGGAGGACGCCCGGATCAAGTAGCAAAGCAAGAGCAGCTGGCTCAACAACTCGGTATCGGCGAACAGGTCCGTTTCGTGGGACAGCGCCCTCTTGAAGAGATACCCATCTATATGGCTCTGGCCAATATTCTGGTGAGTCCTCGTAGCGAAGGCACCAATACGCCGCTAAAGCTCTATACCTATCTGCGCTCCGGCAAACCGGTCCTTGCCACAAAGATTTTTTCACATACGCAACTGCTCACCAACGATACTGCCATGCTCGTCTCCCCGACACCACAGGATCTGGCGAGAGGAGCGTTGGAGCTACTGCGCAATCCCAACCAGGCGGCCCTGCTGGGTACAAATGGCAAGAAATTAGCTACCGAACAATTTAGCTGGGCGGCTTTTTTGACAAAAAACGCTCGTGCATATAATGCATTCACCGACTTAGAAAACAGGTTATCAGCATAAGAATACTTATTCATTTCGCACTCCCTCTTATGCTTCATTGTCATGCCTAGAACGAACAAGGAGATACTATATGCGTTGCTTGATTACTGGTGTTGCGGGCTTTATCGGATCACATCTCGCTGAGCGTTTGCTAGCAGATGGACATGAGGTGTATGGCATCGATGCCTTCATCGATTACTACCCGCGCCCCTTTAAAGAAAACAATCTGAAGGGGTTTCGCTCACACAAACGCTTTCGCTTTCTTGAAAAAGATCTGCTCCATATCGATCTTCCCCCACTGCTTGCCGGGATCGACTGGATATTCCATCAGGCCGCTCAGGCAGGGGTTCGCGCCAGTTGGGGCCAGGAGTTTGGTCGCTATGTGGACTGCAATGTTCTGGCAACGCAGCGACTCTTAGAGGCCACCTTAGCGGTCGGCACTATTCAGCGCTTTGTGTACGCCTCCTCCTCTTCTATCTATGGCGACACCTCTATTCTGCCCGTGACCGAAGCCGCGCCGCTCACTCCATTTTCGCCATATGGAATGACCAAGCTGGCTGGGGAACATCTCTGCTCGCTCTACCATCACAATTTCGGCATTCCCACCGTCTCGTTACGGTATTTTACCGTCTATGGCCCCCGCCAACGACCTGATATGGCCTTCCATCGCTTCTGCAAAGCGATCGTCGAGCGTCAACCGATCCATATCTACGGCGATGGTCAGCAAACACGCGACTTCACCTATGTCTCCGATATCGTTGCGGCCAACATTCAAGCCGCCAGCAGCGAGAAGGCAATCGGCAAAGCCATGAATATCGCGGGTGGTTCGCGTGTACAGCTCGAACAGGTCGTACAAACGTTGCGTGAGATCAGCGGTTTGCCGGTCGCTATCTCCTTCGATAACAAGCAACATGGCGATGTCAAGCATACCTTTGCCGATATCGAGAGCGCTCGTCAGCTGCTTGGCTATCAGCCTAAAGTTTCGCTGCATGACGGCCTGGCCCAGGAGTTCGCCTATATTGCATCGCTCTATGGGGCGACTCAAGATGTTCAGAGTTCTATTGCATAACTGATCCCTGAAGGCACTAGCCCTGGATGGAGTACATGCTAATGACCGCTTCGTTTTCTCAGTCTACCGGCCCGCTTAAAATGGATCGGCCTCCTGATAATCAGGAGGCTTTGATTCAACCTGTGAAAACTCTTCAGCAACAACGGAAGGAAACCAGGAAAAAGCTACTTACATTTATTGTGCGTGCCGCAATCACGCTGTTGATCTTTACCTTTCTCTTGCGCTCTCTCTCCTGGTCAACGCTCTTCAAGACGCTGGCTCATGTTCACCATATCGCCCTATTGATGGGGCTGGCCGTAGGGATGCTGTGTATTGTTTTCAGCGCTTATTCGTGGCAGAGCCTGCTCAAGGCAGAGCGCATTCATCTCGACCTGGCAAAGCTGATTAACCTGTACTTTATAGGAATGGCCTTTAGCCACTTTCTGCCAACAAGTATGGGGGGTGATGCGGTCAAAGCCTTTTACGTGGGGCGAGAATTTAACAATACTGCCGGAGCAACCAGCGCTGTGCTGCTCAGTCGCGTCGTGGGCTTCGTGGGTATGCTGCTGATCGCCATTCCTAGTCTGCTCATCTGGTCCGCCAGTTTTACCTACGAAGTCATTGTGGGCTTCCTCCTGTTCAGCTTGATTGTCATCGCCATTATTGGCGGGGCTATCGCGCTTTCGCTCTATCTGCCTCGTCTCTCTGCCGCAATCCAGACGCACCAGCGCCCAACCCACCCTCTTATAACCACGTCACTCGAAATCGGCTGTGCGCTGGGATATACGATCAGACGACCACGTGCTCTCATTATCGCGATCACGTTTGCTATGTTGTTCTGGGTTGCCAGCTTTCTCAACTACTACGGCTATGCATCGGCGTTGGGCATGGATGTGCCTCTCTATGGCTACATCATCGCCATCTCATTCTCTTCGCTGGTGGCCGCTCTGCCCATCTCGATTAATGGCTTCGGGGTCCGTGAAAGCGCCTTTGTCTATGTCTTTTCGATGTTGCATATCTCGCCCACGACCTCATTGCTCTTAGCCTTCCTAATGGATGCCCAGGTCCTCTTCTTCGGGATACTTGGCGGCTGCATGTACCTGACCATGAATACCCACAAGAAGCGGCTGACTGCTCCATCCATTGGTAACCAGAAATGAGAGGAAACAGAAAAGCATGTTCAAATATAACTACTCTATAAAGAAGAAGAGGCAGAGTAACAAAATACTTCTCTACTTGCTACTCTGTCTCCTCGCCATTGTGATCGGCAACAGAATATTTTCTGTGCGCACGACCGGCACTACTGACAATAAGACGCCGCCGCAGAAAGAACCTGTTCCGCCGCCGCCAAATGTTTATCCAGTAGAACCCCAGCGGCAACAGGTGCCGCTCCGGGCAACGCTTCCACTGCTCCCTTTTCTTCGCAAATGGGGGCAGTGGAAGCGTCCCCAAATACTTATCAGCTTGTTGCTCTGCCTGCTTATCGTGTTTAGCGCAAGCGCCTACACGTTTCAACGACTCCAGGCGAAAAACTCGCTTCCCGACGTTGAACTCTTCAATGTCGGCAACGTACAACCTGTGACACTCTCTGTTGGCGGCGGTGGCATCGCTTCCCCGCTCCAGAGCATCAATATCCTCTATCCACTCTCAGAACGCGTGGTTGCCGTGATGGTCAAAGCTGGCGATCACGTTGCCGCGAATCAGCCGTTGATTCAACTTGACTCATCCCTGCTCAATGCCGATCTTAATCAGGCAGCAAACGATATGTCGGCGGCTCAGGACTATCTCAATTCTGTTTCGATCACGGGCAATGCCGTGACTATTGCACAGGCTCAACAAGCCTACGATATGGCAAAAAACAGATATAACGCCCTGCTTACTCAATCGTCATCACCGCTGCTGCACGGTGATAAGCTTGTTTCCCCTATAAATGGCGTGGTGACGCAGGTCAATATCAATCCTGGCGAGATGTTTCAGGCCAGCAACTCTTTGCTCACGATTATAGATGCATCCACTGTAGTAGTTCATGCTAAACTGCCTCTCTCTTATCTCAATATGGTGCATATTGGACAGGCAGTTTCGGTAACGCCATCGGCGCTACCCAATCTGCACATTAACGGAACGATCAGCACGATCATTCCTCTCGCCGATTCACAAACGGATACGTTTGAGGTCTGGGTCAGTATCCCCAATAAAAATATGCCGACAAGTACCGCGCTGCTGCCCGGAATGAGTGCCTTCATACGTATCCAGAGTCCGGCAACCGCGCTGGTGGTGCCTCGCCTGGCCGTCCTCAACGCTGATGGAGATGCCACCGTGTATGTGGTCCATAATCAGGTGGCTCACCTGCAACATGTACAGGTGATTGGCCGTTCAGTGGAAAACATTTTCATCAGTGGCGGCCTCTCCCCTGCCACGCAGATTGTGCTGGTAGGGCTGGATAAGCTACAGGATAACCAGAAAGTCCGTATCACCCGCACTGAATAAAGCACAGACGCCGAAAATACTGCTGTCAGTCGATCTTGCGGCTGACAGCTTACGTATGTTAAGAGAGGATTTTCATGTTCGTGGTTAAACAGGCTCTCCAAAGGCTTTTTGCACGGCCTGCGCATATCCTTGTTCCTACCCTGGCTGGCGTAATGATGCTGTGTGCGGGTTTCCTGCCCTGGCTCGGTTATCCCCTGGGAGATGTATTCACAGCCTGGCAGATCCCTATCGATATCGGCTGGCAACTGCATCATCATCTACTCAACTATGGGCTACTCTGTATTCTATGCGCCCTGCCCGCGTTTGCCGTTGCTGCAAAACACTGGCGACGCGCACAAAAAGGCTCTCTTATGCTGGAAGAGTGTGGCAAACCGCATACCTATCTTGCTTGCCTCTGCTGCGTTCTCCCTCTCGCGCTCTTTCTTTTCCAATATATGGTTGTCGATATTCAGAGTATGAATACACTGATGCAGCAAGAAATACAGATGCTTGCAGTAACTAATCTCTACGATTACAAGATACCAGCTCAGCTCGTCCAGCTCTCGCCCTTTGCAATCGATGGCTCTACTTTTGTCGAACGCGCAGTATTGCTCATAAACCAGCTCTCTCCTGGCCTGCTCGTCCCGGTCGTGAGCGCCTGGCTGCTGCTCTGCTGCCAGCTCTTCTCTCATTCAACCAGCACTGCTCGCTTGCTCCAAGCGACCATACGCACCCGCCTTTGGGCAGGCCTGTATGTGTTGAGCATACTGGTCGGCGTCTTGCTCCTCAGCCGCCCCACAGCCGCGATGTTTTGTGACTATCAAGCCAGACATAACCTGGCTATTGGCAACTACCGAGCTGCTATTACGTGGCTGGATAAGGCGACGGCGCTGAACCCCGCCTTTGAGCAGGCACCCTACTATCATATTCAGCGTGGGCAGGCCGAATACTTCCTCCATCCGACAAGCATGACGACAAATAGCCGCATCTATCTTATCTCCATCTATCTGACACAGGGCGACTATCTCGCTGTGAATCAAGAAATCAACGCTATAAGAAATCTACAGCCTGTCTTGCCATACTGGGAGATGAATACCATCAATATAGCGCTCACACAGTTGGCAGAGACGGCTCGAACACGCAACGTTCCTCGTGCATTGCGCACCGATCTCGATGCCGCCGTTCTCCCCTGGGTGCAAACGATGATGCTGGTCGATCCATCGAATGTCTATGCTCACTATCTCGCCGGTCGCGTCTATTATGACATGCACGACTTTGATCAAAGCATCATCCATATGACGACGATCCTCCAGCTCACCCGCAACAACGATCTGCAATCTGCGGCTTATACTTATATCGCTCTCAACCAGCTTCAGCAAGGCCAAACCGCCAGCGCCCGCAAGCTGCTCATGCAAGCCATCAAACTCGATCCCGACTATTCCAACAACACCGCTCGCGAAGAGCTATCAGGTCTACATTGAACAACTGGGAGTAGGCAGCAAATGATGTTCTCCTACATCTTATAATGGTCCAGGAGGCTCGTAGTCGCGTGACTACGAGCCTCCTGGACCATTATAAGATATAACATTACCAGGGCTGCGGCTCGCTGAGCGAGAAGAGGCTTTCGAGTGCGATACCCATCGCCTCAGTCGTCACCCAATCCTGCTGCCCTCCCTGCTTGAGCGGAACCGGGTGCCAGTCTGCCGTCGTCTGATAGAGTATGCCATGCCCGGGCGCATAGTAAATCCTCTTGAGCGTGACCTGTAATAATGCATTCTGCATGGCTGCATAGCGATTATGAGTGAGGCTGTTGGCAACACGAAACGCTTCCAGCATCTGTACCTGCCGCCCGCTCTCTTTATAATGCTCGTTGACACCGGGGATGCCCGGATTTCGCGCATCTGCGCCGGGGAAGGTGACGGCGGCAAAATACCCACCCTCGACCTTATCCCACAATCCCACCAGATTCTGGGTGGCCGTCAGCGGGTCCAGCAGCGTCGTTGCACGATCTAGAAACGCCCGCTCGTGTGTGACGACATAGACATGCAGCAGCGAGAGGATCTCCTGAGCAACGGCCCCCAGCCTGACGGAACCGCCTTGAATATTGGTAGAGCCGTGCCTGGCCCGATAGATGAGCGGATCAGGGTTCAGCTTGCCATCGGGCAATGTCGCATTATCCATCTGCGTTAAAAACACATGATATTGTGCAAGATATGCCGTCTGATAAAGCGTATCGACCACCTGGCGACCAGCCTGTGTCCATTCGGGTTTGTTGAAGACTGTACCAGCCTGAATCAGCGCACAGGCCGCCTCCAACGAAAGATCGACTCGATAAAAACCCCTGGCATGGTCAGGACTCACTTTGTAGATTGCCCTCGCCTCTGGATGATACAGTTTGCTAAAAAAGTATTGCGCTAGCTCTTTTGCGGTATCCCTATAAAACGTATCTTTGGAGAGCCGATACAGATCGATAAACATGTCATAGAGCCAGCCCCGCTCGTTATCAGGCGCGGCAAACTCGTATCTGACAATCGCGCTATAACGTGCAAGTTCGCCATCAAAGTGCGTATCACCAGGACGGAGCGTTTTATAGAGCCACAACGCATGCACATAGCGTAGATCGGTCAACGGATCATGCCGAAGATGTCCACTACCCTCACTATCAGCCACCCCTGAACCGTTGAGGTTCGTTACCAATGGACGGGTCCCATAACGCCAGTTGATCCACAGGCCGCCTTTTCCGGCATTGATCGAGCCGTCTGCATTATAGCCGTTCTCTTTAATATTGTTGAGCATATCCATGATAACGCTCTGGACTATCAATTGGTTCATAGGTGATGTAGTTGGTTGGGGAGTTGTCTGCTCCCTTTGTGGCGGCTGCTGACCCCCACAGGCCGACAACAATAGCAGCAAAACAAGGATTACCAGCCAGCGATGCTCCCTGCATCGCTGAGAAAAGCTTCCAGCCGATTGCATTAGTTGCTACCTCTTTCTGAAACGGGAATGTGAATGTTGAACAGTGCCGGAATACGCGGGCCGTTGACGATATTCCCGTCGCTGACGACAAAAAACGAACTATTATCCCGGCTCAATGCGCCACCATATATTTTTATCGGCTGATAATGATAGGTATGCGCATAATAGTTTGCCAGGAACGCAATCACCTTTCTTTGATTCGTCCGGGTATCGTATTGCAGAATCGGTTGCCCCTCGTTGGAGGTGGGATTGGAGAGGCTATAGTACAGAAAGCGGCCATCTGTACTTCTTTCGAGGAAAGCTGTATACCAGCCATGCGTTCCCCAATTCTTCCCTTTATATTCAACGCGGTCCTGCTCGGGGTAAAACTTGTAGATATCGCCCTGGTCATCGAAAATCCAGAACGAACCATCTGCTTCTTTCTGATTCGTCCAGGCTCTCAAGCGAGACGGCAACCTGGATCGCATGATCGTAAATGTGTTTGTGGCGGCATCATATTTCGTCAGATGATTATCGGCATCAGTCCCATACAGGTTGCCGGTCTCCCGATCAAGTAAGCGGGCGCGGTCGTTCCAGTAAAACGGCGCTCCGGTTCTTGCATCAACTGGCTGCCCCTGATGGATCACCTTTTTGTTTTTCGTATCATAGACCAGCACACTCCCTTTTCCATCTCCCACACCATATAACCTGTTTCGCTGCCAATCCCAGGTATGCTCGGCCCAACCTGACCCGGGAACGGGTGCTCCTAGATCGCTGGCTCGCCTGCTATAGATGTTATAAGACACGATATGGCCCTGATAGAAACCGATGAGGTACATATCACCGGTGCGCGGATCAATATCTGGCCGCCCATGCCATTTCCCCTCGCCGCCCGGGCCAAACAGGTCTTTGGAAAAGAGTAAGATGCTATGCGTTCTGGTTACAGGGTCATAAGAGCAGAGCAAAGAACCATCCTGTCCCCCCTGCGCCGTGGAGTGATCGCCAAAGCCAAAATAGTACTTGCCATCAGGTCCAAGCACCACGTTGCCCCATGCTCCATAGTCTGTGCCGTAGCGCCGGGGATCGATATCGAACCGCTCAAAATCAATGGTTGCTGGGGTCTGAGCAATCGCAGCTCCCTGAGCATTTCCCTGGAGCAGATCCCTTGCATGCGTCGTCACCATATCTGGTGGAGACGAGGGATAAGTAAATACGCTGGCCGCCGCTCCATGCATCGCCGCGTTCTCCTCTGATCTATTCACTGCTGCTCCACAGGAGCTATTCACAATGAGCAAGCTCACAAAAATCGCGTCTACCACCAGGACGCGCGAGGCCACGCCTGATCGTCGTAGAGCAAGGAAAGGATGACATACTAGACGAGAAATATTCCATCCCCATAAGCTCACAATTACGACGAAAACTGATAAGAGTACAACCAACAATAACAACATTGCCTTCCTCATATTGCACGAGATACTGTTGCATGTTTTGAACAATATAGCTGTTTCATCCAGTATAAAGACTGGAGAAAAATGGCATCATTGAATGAATATATGAAATTTTATCTCTTGACTGATGGCAATCTGCTCTGTGGTGGTACAATGGAGAAAAACAAGGATACCCGGTCATGCCATTCGATATTCAGCGCGTCCGGCAGGAGACACCTGGCTGCCACAACGTCCTTCACTTCAATAATGCAGGAGCTTCATTGATGCCACAACCAGTTCTCGATGCGACCATTGGATATATACAATTGGAGGCGCAAATAGGCGGCTATGAAGCTGCGGGGCAGATGCGCGACAAGCTAGAACATACCTATGATGCCATCGCCACCCTGATTCATTGCTCGCGCGATGAAGTTGCGATGATAGAAAACGCCACACGTGCCTGGGATATGGCCTTCTACTCCATCCCCTTCTCTCCCGGTGATCGCATCCTGACCTCAATGGCCGAATATGCCAGCAACTACATCGCCTTCCTGCAGGTCGCGCAGAAGACAGGGGCAGTCGTCGAGGCCATCCCCAACGATCAATATGGGCAGATCTCTATCGAACAGCTGCGACAGGTCATCGACGAGCGCGTCAAACTGATCGCCATCACGCACGTTCCAACCGGAGGAGGGCTGGTCAATCCCGCCGCTGAAGTAGGCAAGGTGGCGCGTGCAGCTGGCATTCCCTATCTGCTGGATGCCTGCCAATCCGTCGGGCAGATGCCGATCGATGTTGAACAGATCGGCTGCGATCTGCTTTCGGCCACAGGGCGTAAGTACCTGCGCGGGCCACGCGGCACCGGCTTCCTCTATGTTCGTCGCTCGCTGCTTGAGCGGCTCGATCCGCCGTTCCTGGACCTCCACGCCGCCGAGTGGGTGGCGCGGGACCACTACGTCGTTCGCTCCGACGCCCGCCGCTTTGAGACGTGGGAAACCAATTACGCCGGGAAAATCGGTCTGGGCGTGGCCGTTGACTACGCCCTGCAACAGGGGCTGGATGTCACCTGGCGGCGCATCAAAAATCTCGCCTATACGCTGCGCACCCGCCTCAGTCCGCTCCCGGGCGTCATCGTTCACGATCGCGGCGTAACACAATGCGGCATCGTGACCTTCTCCGTTGAAGGGATAGAGCCAGCTGAGATCAAACGCAAACTCTCTGAACAGGCCATCAACGCCTGGACCTCAGAGCGCGGCTCAACGCTGCTCGACATGGAGGCACGCGGCCTCACCAGCCTCGTACGCGCCTCCGTCCACTATTACAACACTGAAGACGAGATCGAGCGCTTCTGCACAACATTAGAGGCTATGATCTAAACTCTCTACTCACTGCGAGATCATCAACAGCGAGTCAGGCAATGCTTTCCGCTCTGTTCACTGGTGCAACGCCGCGCATCGTCTGCTCTATCAACAGCCGTTGCACCTGCTGAATATCGCCCCCACTCTCGCGATAGCACCGAATTTGCTGGTCTGCGCCCGTCCCGCACGGATCATCGAGCAGCCTGCGAATATAGTTGATCTCCCGCCTGCTCCCCAGCTCATCGACGACATCATCCACCAGATCGAGCAGCTCCCGCAGCGCATCACGCATGCTCAAACGCCGATGGCCCTCGAAGTCCAGCACCTCCGCGTCCAATCCATAACGCATAGCTCTCCATTTATTTTCTTCGATATAGTCACGCGAAAACGCTGGCTTGCCCCTGCCCTGGGTATTCAGTTGTACCAGCTTCGCCACCAACGCCTGACACAAGGCAGCGATGCCCAGCGTATCATCGATCGTCCCCGGCATATCGAAGACGCGAAACTCGATCGTCTGAAAGAACGCATGGGGGCGTACATCCCACCAGATCTTTTTACCGTTATCGATGCTGCCCAGCGTCACCAGATCCTGCACATAGCGCTCAAAGGCCGCCCAGGATGGTAGGATTTCGGGCATCCCGCTACGTGGGAAACGCTTCCAGACGACGCTACGATACGACTTGAGGCCGGTCATACGCTTATACCAGAAAGGGGAATTTGAGGAGAGCGCCAGCAAATGGGGCAACCAGGTGCGCACTTGATTGAAGACCTTGATCAGTAGTTCTTTATCGTCCAGCCCCACATGCACGTGCAAGCCAAAGATCAACACCGAGCGGCCAACGTCCTGATATTCTTCTTCCAGTTCTTGATAGCGCGGATGGTCCGTCCTGGGCTGCTCCC
>JAICIM010000573.1 GCA_025928885.1 Ktedonobacteraceae bacterium
ATCGAGCGTCGGATCGGCGGCAAGCAGGTGGCGCAGATGATCCAGGTAGCTGAAGTTCTGTGTGTCGCCCGGCTCCTTCAGCGGTGTCTGCGCAATCTCGCCATAGTAGCGCCAGGCGTTGTAGTCGGGGGTCGGCGAGATGGGCGTCACAGCCGCGTCCTCTTCCGTAACCAGGAAGCGACTGGTGATCGCCAGCAAATTGGTATGCGCGGCATCGCCGGGATAGAGCAGACGCACACTCCCCTTATTGAGGCGCAACACACCCAGCAAAATCGCTTGCTCGTCGCTCTGATTCTTATCGCCAAGCAACCAGCCATAGTAGCTTTTCTGGGCCGCTGGATTGGGCAAATTGTGCAGCTCCACCAACACCTCGTCGTTGATCCCCTGATTGCTATTCTCGCTGAGCTGACCGCTGCTCAGGAAAGAGACACGCCCGATGATCACCGGTGCAGCGGCGCTGGCCGGCAACACATCAGGCACTTTCTGGTAGAAGAGCAGGAACGAACCCAGACCACCAATCGCTACGGCAAAGATTGCCAGGATCGCCAGTACTTTCGGCAGGAAACCGCCCGAACTGCTTTTCGGCAACTCCAATGGCGCGGGTGTCAACTGCCCGGGCGACGGCTGCAACGGAACGGTCCGCCTCCTGGTAATATCGCGTTGCGGCGGCGCTAGAGGTTCCGTCTTTTTCACATACGCGCTCGTCGCCAACTGCCCGGTCTTGTGCGCAGCGGGAGATGGTGCCGCCACGGTTGGCGCGACATGGACGACCGGGTGATTTACACCGCTATTGGTAGCGCTTTTTATCGAGGCAGCAGGAGGCAGCTCGAACTCCTCAAGCTTCCTGGTCTTGCGCGGCGAAACAGTGGGCGCGGTAAGCGTCTCAGGCAGCGGAACGGTCCTTTTGGGAACGAAGTCGCCGCGCTCATGCGAGTCCGATGATCCACCTGGCCTGCTCAGCGTGCGGGTGCGTGTCATCCTACCAGCGGAGAGCGCCTCGGCCAGCGCGTCCATCGAGAGATACACGGGAAAGCCGTTGCGTGCCGCCAGTTGCACCAGATGCCCGCCATGAGGAATCACAAAAACGATCGATACGTCCGCCTGACGCTTGCGATGTTTCAACGTAGCAAAGTCTTCAGGACGTTGAAACGCGCGTGCATGCTCGGCAAGCAGGATCACGACAGGCTTCTTCTGCCCATCAATAGCATGGAGGACGCTCGCTCGCTCATCAGTTGGCTCCACATACAGCATGCAAAAGCCGCCAGTATCGTTCTGTTTCATCGTTCCCTCACTTCCCGCAATTTCAAATGGAAGGACAGGTCGTGCGAGGAATGCCCCTGCATCCCTATTCCGTCTCATTCATTGGTCTGCCCCCTTCTGCAAGCTGCTTCTAAGGGGGCATATTACAATGTTCCGATCAACATCTTCAACTCGGTCTCGACAGAAAGCCGCACGACTTCCTCATGACCTGCTACGATAAACGTCTCTGCTTATAGATTGGAAATGGCCTGGCCTTGCGTAAAAACCAGCCATCGGTGCGCATCCAGCGCGTTGTGTGGCGCAACTGTCCATAGCCGCTGCGCCCGGAAAGGAAAATAGGAGTATGGTAACTGGGATGCATATGCCGCCACAGGGTTGCATAGAAGCGCCAGATGCTGTAATCGGTTGCCAGCAGGCTGGCCCGTAAGGCAGGAGCGGCGAGAGCTTCCCGTACAGATCGCACAAGGCGGCGGCGATGCCGAATCAACTTGTACGACACAGGCAAGGGATGGCGTGCTTTAAAGCGGCGTGGACCTGTACAGATATGCATGAGCAACTCCTATCGTATAGTTATCGAACCAATTCCTCGACAAATCTCAATCTCTCAGAACGTCCTCTCTGCCATCCTCTCCATCGTCCTTTCTGCCACCCTCTCCGCTATGCGCTCGCGGCGGCGACGCTGCACCTCCGGCTTCTCCTCTCGACGCCTCACCGTGGACCTGACCCCGCGCTGGCGCAGCGTACGCATATCCCAGGCTTCTGGCGCTTCCCGCACCTCTGGTTGCACTTCCGGTTGTTGCACTTCCGGGGTCCACATCAACCTTGTACGGTAGGCCACCAGGATGCCCAGGCCAACGAGCGAAGCCCATGCGACGAGCCAGCAAAACGATTGCGCCACCAGCAGGAGACCAACCAGGCTGTGCTGCTGCATATACTCTGGCAGGATCGGCAACAACTGATAGAACATCTTCCACGCCGGCGGCGGGAAGCCACCAATTCGATACAGAATGAAGGCTCCCGCCCCGAAGCTGAGCGCTGGATAGCCAAACAGCGTGAGCCGCGAATGATGCACACGCCGCCCCATCTGTGCAAGCTGCTGTTGCACCTCTTCGCTGTCGCTGGACGGCTTGTGGGCGCTGCCCCAGGTGTGAATCACCGCGCCCGCCACGATCAGGCCACCACCGATGTACCCGTTGAACGGCAAGACTTCATGCAGATAGAGGTAGGAGAAAATTGCGCCAAAGACCGGCTCCAGAACGTAGATAAACGAGACGGTAACCGGCGAGATGTGGTTCTGCAGCAGCACAGAGATCAAGACGGGCAGGCAGATGGTGCCAAGCGAGATAAACAGAATGATCCAGATATCTTTGGGCAGCGCTGGATGGACCGACTGCCAATCGCCAAAAAGCAGCGCCAGCAGGTTCGCCCAGAGCGCCATCGTGAGCAACTGGATACCGAAGAGCGCCCAGTACGCGTTCTTGTCGCGCTGCTCTCGCTCAGAGAGGAAGATGTAGAGGGTACAGAAGAGGCCCCCGATAAACGCGATCAACGAGCCGCGTGCGCCCCCCATCGCAGAATTGAGGATCAATAGCAGCGTCCCCGCAACCGAAACGATACCTGCCAGCCAGGTCGCCTTCCCGATGGGTTGACGCAAGAAGAGGCTGACGCAGGCGGCGGCCAGAAAGCCGTTTAGAGATGGAAAAAATGCGGTGCTGGTCGCGCTATTGTGCTTGAGCGCAACGGCCAGCGTGAAGAGTCCCAGGCAGAGGCAGCTTCCTAGCAACACGCCGCTTTTCACCACATCACGGGTAATCTCCTGCCACGACAGCACAATGATACACAGTGCAACCGGGACGAGTGCCATCATCGTGAAAAAGGTAAAAACGATGGGGTCGATACGTTCAAGCGCGTCTTTTGCCACGGCATAATACGTGCCAAAGAGGAATGCATTGAACAGAAATGCGAGCAAAGCTACCATCTTCAATTTCATATGCCCGGCCTCATGATCCTTCCATGAACTCTCTACATCTTATGGAGCGATCATCCCTCTGGCGTTCTTTGCTCGTACGTACATGCTCCTTCCAGCCTGATCCACGATCACCAGCAGGGATGATCTGAGATGGTGAACCCAGCAGCCTCCATCGTATTTCCTCCCCTCTCACGCATCCTACCGGAAGTATACTCAAAAGAGGGAGCGAGCAAGGCCATTTTTGGCGTAGATTGGGCATGTGTTCTCACGGTCACTTCTGGGGATGGGATTGTATTTTGAGGCGTGCATCGTCAAATTTTTGGACGTGCCACGAATAAATGCAGCGAGCTAAAGGAATATATGCGGCGCTTTTATACTGAGCTATATCAGGTAAAAGCGTCGCACCCATAGTATCTCTGTATATGCTTATCTAGCCTGTAGAGCGACTGAATAGACATTACATATCGTCGAGTTTGATCCATCGTTCGCGAATCGCATAGACCACCGCCGCTGTACGGTCGTTGACATGCAACTTCTTGAGGATGGATGTAATATGATTTTTGACGGTCTGATCGCTGATTTCCAGCATTTTACCAATCTCTTTATTGCTTTTGCCACGAGCGATTAATTCCAATATTTCACGCTCACGTGAAGAGATGGGCAGAGTTGCGGTGGCAACGGGGGCTTCCTCAACCTGCAACTCGAAGCTGTCACGTGCTCTAATGGGGTTGGGATGATAGAGCGGAGAAGTGGGGACCAGCACAGTACTATCGATCAAGTATTCGCCCTGACTGACCTTCCGCACTTTGTCGATCAGCTCTTGCGGTACAATCGAGTGCTTTTCGTACGCAACGGCACCCCATTTGATGAAGTGGAAGAGCGTCTCTTCATCTTCGGTGGGAGCCAGGACAAAAATACCGCCAATATTCGATGCATACTGATGCAACAGGCGTGCCATCTCCAGGGAATCAACGGTGATCAGGCCGGCATCCAGCAGGACAACATCGGGGTGCTGATCGCGCACCAGATCAACAACCGCTGCCGGATCAGTCGATTCGCCAATGATTTCGCACTCGCCGGTCTTCTCCAACGTGGAGCGAATGCCGAGACCAAACAGGGGACAGTCATTTACAACGAGAACACGTATCATATTATTCCTTTCCACAAGAAACTCTACTCCCTTTTAGTACAGCCTTACTGTAGCATAAAAGTACCATACTTTGCGCCCAATTATAGTACTTCCCTCCTAAATATAGCCCTTTTGGGCTAGGCTTTACAAGCTAGTGCTACTTTTACAACCCGATCTGGTCAAGAAATTCGTAGTTGCGGGGGGGTAAGCGGCCCCGGCCCCCCAAGTAAAAATAAAAACCCGCGCCAAGACATCGCGCCACAC
>JAICIM010000460.1 GCA_025928885.1 Ktedonobacteraceae bacterium
GACGTTCAGGTTGTCCAGTCCTTTGATAAAGGCGTTCCAGCTGCCGTCGTTGAGTGGTTTCTGTCCGGTGATAAACTGGATCAGCGCCTCGTCGATGTAGCGGTTGATGTCGCCCTGATTGGCGGCTGGCTGGATCACAAAGGCGCTCGTCTGGTCCTGCCAGGGCATCGCAGCAATGGTTTGATAGATCTGGATCGGATCGATCGTGCGCCCGTTTTTCGTCTTAAAGCTGTTGTAACGCGCCTTGAGTTCCGCCTCAGAGTTGTTGTAGACCAGGCTGCGAATCTGGTTGATCGGGGCCGCTTCGTGACTATAGAAGGGAATCGGCGCACCCTCGCCCGTGACGTTGCCCTGCGCATCCAGCTTGTAATGCACATCCTTCTGACCAAAGGCCGTCAGATAGTAGCCCTCGCCGGAATTGGTCCACTCTAAAAATTTGGCAATCGCCGCACCCTTGCCTGCATCCAGCGCCTTTTGCGAGACGGCGATGCGCGTGCCGACGTTGCTATAACTGCCCAGGTAGTTGGGGGTTCCCGGGTCGCTCTGCGGCGGGGCAAGCGGTATCCAGACACCGTTGGGATAGTTGACATCAAAGGGCTGATAGTTGCCCTGACAGATTGTCGCGCAGAAATCGCCCGGCATGATGCCATATTTGCCCTGTTGCGACCAACGCGCCCGGAAGTCGGTGCCGCTGAGCGTCGTCCAGTCGGGGTCCATCAGATGGGCGTCGGACATCTTTTTGAGAAACTCGACCGCCTTCAAATAATTGGGATCGCGCAACGTCAGGCTCACCTTGCCCGGCGTATTGTAGCTCCAGACGCCTGGAAGACCGTATGCACCGAAAATGGCTTGAAAGTTGGTTCCCAGTCCGGTGGCATTGCTGCCGGTCGTCGTCGAAAAACCAAACGTATCGTTCTTGCCGTCGCCGTCGGGATCATTAAACGTGAAGGCTTTCGCCACATTGTAGAAATCATCGAGCGTCTTCGGCGGCTGCAAATGCAACTTATCGAGCCAATCTTTACGAATAAAGAGACCTTGCCGCTTGTTCAGACCAGCCTTCTCCTGAAGTACGTACATCTTGCCGTTGATGGTTGCAACCTTGCGCATCTGAGGATCACTATAGCGGTCCTTTGTGCGCTGCGGCATCATAGGCAACAGGGTGTCTACCGGCGCGATTAAGCCAAGTTTGACCCATTGCAGGAAAATATTGTTGTTAAAGGGGATCTGGAAGAAGTCGGGCAGGTTGTTGGCGGCGGCGGCGGCGCTAAACTTGGTATCGCCATCGTCGCCATACGGGACAAACGTGACCTTGAGATTAATGTTCAGCTTCTCTTTAACTGTTTTGATGAGAAACCAGTCCGCCGGTGGATTGCCAACCTCCTGCGCTGAGGGATAAGTCCATAAAGTCAGGTCAACCGGTCCGTTGGATGAAGGTGGACTGCTGCCGCCACAGGCGGCCAGAAACTGACTGAGCATGAAGACGAGGAGAAAGGGCCACAGGGCAAACTTCGCAGTTGCTATGCGTATGTTCACGATCACACATCCTTCCCTGGGTAGCAATAAACAGGCAACGTTATCGCTGCGATCAGACCATTGAGCCGCATGAGTTTGCAAGCGCTTGCAAACATATAGTTGATGTACCATATCTAATGGGGATTGTCAAGTCTTATTGTCAGAAAGAAGAGAAAAGAGCAAATCCAATAGCAGGAGACAATTATAGAGAATAACTTCATTTGAAGAGCAGCACAAATCACTCCTGTATGGATGTGGTTACAGGAGTGTTGCAGGTAACAGAGCGAGTCGTAGTCGCGCAACTACGACATGCCTATTTCGCCATTCTCAGAGGTGCCACCCGGCGCGATAAAGTCGCGCAACTACGACATGCCTATTTCGCCATTCTCAGAGGTGCCACCCGGCGCGATAAAGTCGCGCAACTACGACATGCTTTTATTGGATGCGTGCGGCGTAGTCCTCGATCTGTTCGCGCGTCCAGGCACCGTTAGCCAGAACGACGCGATAGGTGAGGTTCAGCACCTCTTGCGGTTGCAAGGTGTAGTATTCGTCGAACATAAACGAGCAACTGACGCAGGCGTACGGGTCGTTGCGCACAAACCATTTGTTGGGATAACGCGGGTTCTCAGGCCGATCGAGAAAGAGCAGCGTCGATTGCTCATGGTTGCCATCGTGCCAGCCTGTGAAGGCTAGCCAGGGCGATTGCTTGCCCATGATCTCCTGGCCCTCCAGCCCATCAGTAGCGAGAATCCGTCCATGCAGGAAAGAGCGCGGCCCGCGCCAGAACAGGCTGCCATATCCCGCCAGTTCCCTGCCCTCCGTCGTTGGTGAACCAAACTTGAGCGCTTGCTGCGAGACATTGGTCAGGCGGAACGCGAGGTCCAGACTCCAGTATCCCGCCCCTGGTTCGACCTCGCTCACGGTGATGTGCCGCTCCTCATCAAGCCAGGTGGCACCGCTCTGCGTGATCCATTGCAAATGTTCGATGCAGCGCACACCCGAGGTGTCGCACGCAATCTCCTGCCAGGAAGTATGCTGCATACGCCCGTTGTTCGCCTGCTGAACGTAGCCCGCCGCCTCACGCGTGTAGGTGGCACCGCCCCAGAAGTTCTCGCCGGACAGCTGGGCGAAGGTCATTGCGAGGCCAGTGTGCCAGAGATGATCGTACGGACGAAACAGGCTCACCTCGTTGCCTGCCAGCGTCCTCAAGGGATGGAAATAGGGCTTGGGCGATTCGCGCTCCGGCACCTGCGACTCGTAGACATAGTTGAAAAGCGTCTGTTCTCCATAGCGTACTTCGATGGCATCGTGAAGCTGATGCATCAACTGAAATTTCATAGCACTCCATCCTTTATAAGCAATTGCTCTACTTCCTTGAAGTTTTATAGTGCTCCCTCTCTAATGAGCAGCTGTTCTACCCTTTGCTGATCTGGTTGCACGCCGATGCCGCTCTGTTCTCCCAGATGGACCGCACCACTCCATTCATATTGTGCTTTCTCGGGATAGAGCGCGGATTCATAGAGAAACTGGCTGCCGTTGAGCGCTGCCGGTCCCGCGTGACCAAAGGTTGCGGCAAGCTGGCAGGCGGCGAGTTTGGTGAGCAGGCTATCGGTCAAACCGCTGACGAGGAAGGGCAAACCGGCTGCCTGAGCGGTGGCGATCTGCTGCAACGACGGCCAGAGGCCCCCACTGCGTGTAACTTTGACGATGAGATAATCGACCAGCCCTTCGGCGGCGTACTGGAAGAAATCGGCGGGGCTGACACTGGCCTCATCGACGGCCAGGGGGATCGGACACTGGTTGCGCAGGCGGCGCATGAGCTGCAATTGATCGGCGGAAAATGGCTGTTCCAGCACGTTGACGCCTGCATCGACGAAACCGCGTGCCACCCTGAGCGCCTCGTATGGCTGGAAGCCCTGGTTCGCATCGGCCCAGACAAAAGCGTTCGGCCCGGCTGTCTGACGAATCGCTTTTGCCAGCGCCAGATCGGTCTCAGGCGTTACTGCCGCCTTGAAGTTGAAGTGGCGAAACCCCTGTTCCAGTGCGCCCTCAACCTCTCTGTGAGCTGCCTCGACATCGTGCGCAGAGACGGTATAGCTCAGAGCGATGGTCTTGTTCGCGCTGTCGCCACCCAGATAACAGCGCAAGGGCTGGTTAGCGCTACGGGCGGCCAGATCGTGCAGTGCTATATCAACGGCGGCCTTTGCAATGGGGAAGCCGGTGCTGGGGCCGCGCCCGATGACGCTATGCATGCGCCTATGTAGCCCCACGCGATCAGTGACCTCCTGACCGATGATCGCGGGTGCGAGGTAGCGGCGAATGGCGGTCGTGATCGATTCAACGGTCTCGTACGACCACTGCGGCATGGGACGGCCCTCGCCCCAACCGATCTCACCAGCACTATCCGTCAACCGGACCAGCACAAAGGGGGCCGTCTCACCAGCTTTCCCGGCGCTGCCCGATGAGAAGCGAAACGTCTGCGTGATTGGCAGGCGAAGCGGAAATACGTCGATGCTCTGAATGGTTCTCATCGCGCTCACGACCTCGGTGGGAGCTGGCCTGAGACGTGATTGTAAAATGGATCGCCCGCTACGATCGATCCCTGTTGCACAATCTGACCGGTGGCGGCGGATTTATAAATGCCGCTGATAAACTCGATGGTTGGGCGCACTGTAGCAGCGCTGGCAAGCGGTTCGGTGCTGTGGTCCAGGCTATCGAGTAGTTGGGCGATCTGCGTGGCGTGAGACGCCGGTTGATCCTGCGTGAGCTGCCATTGCTGCTGTATTGCGGCGTCCTGATCTGAAGCAGGCTGTGAAAAGCGCCAGTGTTTGTTGGTATAGCCGTAGAGCGTTGTGAGTTCGACCGAGGCGCGTTGAAAATCGAAGCGCAAATAGGTCTCTTCGCGCGGCGAGAGGACGCTGTTGACGATGCTTCCCAGCGTGCGATTTTTGAAGCGAACCATCGCCAGCGAGACATCTTCAACCTCGATGGTGCGGTCGAGCGTGCCGGTCATCGCGCTGACCTCCTGCCAGTCGCCGAGCAGCCATAGAAACAGGTCCATTGCATGAATGCCGTGTCCCATTGTCGGGCCACCGCCCTCGGTGGACCATTTGCCGCGCCAGGGAACCTCGTAATAGGCGTGGTTGCGATACCATGTTGTCTGACAAATGCCGACGAGGGGCCGTCCCAGCGCTTCCGTCTGAATGAGCTGCTTGAGACGCTGACCGCCGCTGCCGAAGCGCCACTGGAAGACGCTACTACAATATTTGCCCGTTTGCCGTTCAACAACCAGGATGTGGTCAAGCTCGGCAAGCGAGGTGCAGAGCGGCTTTTCGCACAGAACCGAGGCCCCGGCCTGAAGCGCCTGAATAATGAGCGGGTAATGCGTATCTGGTGGTGTGGCAATCTGGACGAGATCGGGCCGTTCCTTTTCCAGCATTTCCGTGATATCTGTATAAAAGCGAGGAATAGCATGCTTTTGGCTAAATTCCTCTACTCTCTCTCGAAGCACATCTACTGCCGCGACCACTTCGACGCGCTCTTTTAGCTCACTGAGCGCCTGGAGGTGTTGATTGGCAATAGAGCCGGTGCCAACGATGGCAACGCGATACCGTGTCATAGCGACTTCTCCTTTTCCTTCGTTGCACTACTGCTACAGACAACGTTTTCTATCTTAACATAGTATGCCAAAGGAGAAGGAGAAATCAAGGTCTTTTTTATCCACTTTCAGGTTGATATGGATTTATCTCCATTGATCTTGCGGCAGATCAAGCATCTGGGCCTGACCATTGCCAAAGCTCCAGCATTCGATCGTGTTCTCGACGAGCGTGATAAACACATCCTGGGGGCGCATGCCAGCGTTCTCCACCAACAGTTCTGCGACGCGGGCGTAGAAGGCGCGTTTCTGCTCGACTGTACGCCCGCCACGCAGGAGCACCTGAATAAAGACGAGGGCGTTGGTGTGCTCGATATCGAGATAGTTATCGTAGATCAGTTGTCCCGGTTTATGCTCCGTGACGACTTGAAAACGATCGCGCAGGGGAACATTGAAATGCTCGGTCAGAGCGCGATGCACCGAGTCGCTGATGGCGCGAACTGCGGTGGGAGGCCGACCCTCTTGTAGATCAATACGGATAAATGGCATGGTTGTGTGCTCCTTCTTGCTTGTATTTGTATCTACCTCCACAATACCAGAATGTGATATATTTATCAAGACAAAGTATTTCAACGAATCATTCAGAATTTCTGATACTTATTTCGTAGCCGCGCGACTTTATCGCGCTTGTA
>JAICIM010000080.1 GCA_025928885.1 Ktedonobacteraceae bacterium
CTTACCAATTGCAGAGGTATTGCCGAGATTGCCAGCGGGCAGCACCAGCCAATCGGGAGCTTGCCAATCAAGCTGCTGCAAGACCTCAAAGCCGATCGCCTTCTGACCCTCCACGCGGAAGGGATTGAGCGAATTGAGCAGGTAGATCCCAAGCTCGTTACAGACCTGCTCAACCAGGCGCATAGCATCGTCAAAATCGCCACGAATCTGCACAGTGGTTGCGCCATAGGCCAGGCTTTGTGCCAGCTTGCCACCAGCGACGTTTCCCGCTGGCAGGAAGACGATCCCGCGCAGACCGGCCTGAGCCGCATACGAAGCGAGTGAGGCTGAGGTATTGCCGGTGGAAGCGCAAGCGACCGCCTTTGCTCCCAGCATCAATGCCATCGTCACCCCGGCGGTCATGCCGCGATCTTTAAAGCTGCCGGTCGGATTCTCGCCCTCGTGTTTGAGGAAGAAGCGCTCCAACCCGGCATATAGCCCGATCTGGCGATGACCAACTCGACCGGGACCACAATTCTCGATCCCCACCGGATAGAGGCCGGTGTTGCCCTCTGGCCGCGTGACCACATACTGATCAGGGGCGGGTAGGATCAACTCGCGGTAACGCCAGACGCCACTGGCATCGAGCAGTTGCTTGTCGGTGCTAATGGGCCATATTGGTGGAGCGGAAGCACGCTCATCAAACAACTGTCGCCAGGCAGCGCCAGCTGAAGGAGCATCCTCAACTCCGGCATCAAAATCAAAAAAAACTGCGTCATCTTTTTGAGTGCGAGCCGATGCAGGTTGCTCTTTGGGCAGCCGAAACGCCATTTCCACATCGAGTACACCACCACACTCACAACGATAGCGTGGAACAAACGACGAAGCTGGCCCAGCCTCCAATGCAGGATAGACGGCTGAGCATTTGACACAACGTAATGAGATTGAAGACAACACGTCTGTCACGTCAGATGGAAGAGTATTCAACTGCTTGTTTTCCTCATCTGCTCCCTGGCCTGGCCGGTGACCAGCAGAATTGATCGCCATAGCGAGCGCTGACATCCTTTCGTATACGGCTACGCGGTGTATTGAGAACCCGCGCACCGTTCTGGTCCGCACGTAAAATCAGCCCGGTTCCCTCGATCCCGGCTGAGCGGGCTGTCTCCTGCATAGCCTGCAGGATTTCGTGAAAACGGGAACTGGCAAGCGCGATAAGAGATGATCCACCACCAGAAAGGCTAGCTCCGTGCGCACCCGCCGCAACTGCGGCATCAATAATATCCGGCATGGCAGGAAAAAGCGCCTGACGATAAGGCTGGTGCAAACGATCCTGCATCGCGTCGCCGATCAACTCATAGTGTCCAGTCTGAAGCGCACTGAGTAAGAGAGCAACACGCCCGGTATTAAAGGTCACATCAGCTTTTGGATAGCTGGCTGGTAACAACTTTCTCCCCGCGACCGTATCCATCGGGAAAGAAGGAGTAAACACAACCGCTTTCAGCGCATCAGGGAAGGGGGTTTTGACGGCATGAATACGTCCGCCAACGTTGGTTGTCGCCACCAGACCACCCAGCAGGGCGGGAGCGACGTTATCAGGATGGTTGCCAGCCTCCGCTTCAACCGCCAGATCCAACAATTCATCTTTCGGCACAGACTTGCCTTGCGCCCGCAACCACTCATTCGCCGCCACCAGTCCGCCCACGACGGCAGTAGCGCTACTCCCCAGGCCACAACCGGGGGGAATCTTAATGTTCATGCGAATGCGCACAGCAGGCAAAGGAACCTCTACTCGTTCAAAGAGTAAGGCAAACGACCGAAAAAACAAATTATCGGGTCCAGTAGAGAGGCCCGCACCCAGTTCTCCCTGCACTTCAATGATCGGATGGAGAGGATCAACCCCACTCTCTTCCACTTCAAAGCGATTGTACAGTTGTAATGCCAACCCTAGACTATCATAGCCTGGTCCCAGGTTAGCAGACGTAGCTGGTGTTAAGACAGTGACTGAAACAGGTAATACCAGTGCCATCGCCGGCTACCTGCCTTTCTGATGAAGAACGCATTGCTCATCCTTTCGCGATTTCGACTATTTTAACATGTTACGTACCAGAAGTATCCTCTGAGGTACAAAAGTCATATCAATGTACATCTTCTCACAACCACTGTAGAGCAGTCGCTAGCAGATCCACTTTCTCCACTGCCTCTGGTTTTGGGCAGCAGCAAGCCTCAGCGCTCGCCTTCATTGGCTAGAAAAAACATCAGGGAGTTCCTTGCAGGTGATCTCTTTTAGTATAAACTCATACGGCACTCGGTGTCGAGATATCTCTCTTACATAAAAAAAGGTTCCGAGGGGTAATTTTTGCTATACCCCTCGGCTCTTCTATGGCTGAGCGCCTCTCTTCAGATCAAATGGCGGCGGGCGTATCCATGCTGCTCTCGACGATATAGAGCAGATCGGAATCGGCGACCGCCTTCTTCTCATCGGCCAGAGCAACAAAGCGGCGATAGGCAACTTTCAATTGTTCGGCTGAGAGCTTATGACCAAGCTGACGCAGACGTGCATCGAGCGCGTGACGGCCCGAATGTTTGCCCAGCACCAGTTTTGTATCGGTCCAACCAACCGACTGCGGCGTCATAATTTCATAAGTGAGGCGATTTTTCAGCATGCCATCCTGATGAATGCCCGCTTCGTGAGCAAAGGCATTGGCACCAACAACGGCCTTGTTTGGCTGTACGGGAATGCCGGTGAGGCGACTGACGAGTTGGCTTGAAGCAAGCAGTTCGGAGGCTTCAATGCGCGTATCCACATGCCCAAAAACATCGGGGCGGGTTCGCAGCGCCATCACTACCTCTTCCAGAGCAGTATTCCCGGCTCGCTCACCAATGCCATTAATGGTCACCTCGACCTGACGCGCCCCACCCTTGATGGCGGCCAGAGTATTTGCCGTCGCCATGCCCAGATCGTCGTGGCAATGGGCGCTCATAGTGACCTCTTCCATGCCTGGCACGCGCTCCCGCAGATAGCGGAACAGCATCTCATAATCGTGAGGCAGGGTGTAGCCAACGGTGTCGGGGACGTTGATTGTGGTCGCTCCGGCCTTGATGGCGACTTCAAAGACCTGGCATAGATAGTCCCAATCGCTGCGCGTGGCGTCCTCCGCCGAAAACTCGACGGAGGGACACAGGTTGCGAGCACGCGTGACCATCGCATACACACGTTGCAGCGCTTCTTCGCGGCTCAATTTAAGTTTATGTTGAAGATGAATATCGGAGGTGGCAAGAAACACATGGATGACAGGTTGCTCTGCGTCACGAACGCCCTCCCATGCCGTATCGATATCGTCGGCATGAGCACGCGCCAATCCTGCGACAGCAACGCCACGAGTAAGCCGGGCAATTTCCTTGACAGCCATAAGGTCGCCAGGAGAGGCTGCCGGGAAACCGGCCTCGATGATATCCACTTTGAGATGCATAAGTTGTTGAGCAACTTGCAATTTCTCTTCGGTGGTCATAGTTGCGCCGGGCGATTGCTCGCCATCACGCAGAGTGGTATCAAAAATCTTTACTACCGCAGGATCTCCCATGATGTTGTTCCTCCTCTAGTCATCTTGCCGAGCAAGCTAGCTCTGCTTCGACTCGGCTGCCTCGGCCTTCTTCTGGGTGGGGTTCAGCCAGGGCATCATAGCACGCAGTTCACGACCAACAGACTCGATTTGATGTTCCGCATTGGCGCGGCGCATGGCCAGGAATGAAGGACGCCCGGCCTGATTCTCCAGAATCCATTGCTTGGCAAAGGTGCCGTCCTGAATATCCTGGAGCACCTTGCGCATCTCAGCCTTTACGCTGTCATTAATCAAGCGTGGGCCGCTGACATAATCGCCATACTCAGCGGTGTTGCTGATAGAATAGCGCATGTATTCCATGCCACCCTGATACATCAGGTCAACGATCAGCTTCATTTCGTGCATACACTCGAAATAAGCGGATTCGGGCTGATAGCCAGCATTGACCAGTGTCTCAAAACCGGCCTGGATCAGAGCCGTCACGCCGCCACAGAGAACCGCCTGCTCGCCAAAGAGATCGGTCTCGGTCTCTTCTTTAAAAGTTGTGCGCAGTACGCCAGCACGTGTGCAGCCAATGGCGCGGGCGTAGGCCAGGGTGAGCGCTTCGGCGCTGCCAGTGGCATCCTGTAAAACGGCGAAGAGCGCGGGGACGCCGACGCCCTCAACATAGAGGCGACGCACCATGTGGCCGGGACTCTTCGGGGCGACCATCGCCACATCTACATCGGCGGGTGGCACGATCTGCGCAAAGTGCAGGCTAAAGCCGTGCACAACCATGATCATTTTGCCGGGAGCCAGTCCGGGGCGAATATCGCGCTCGAAGACCTCACGATGCAGTTCGTCAGGGATCAAAATCATGATTACATCGGCCTGCTGAGCCGCATCAGCCGGGGTCAACACGCGCAGCCCGTCGGCCTCGGCCTTCTCGCGGCTCTTGCTACTAGCTGGCAGACCAACCACGACATCGCAGCCGCTCTCCTTCATATTGAGGGCGTGCGCATGCCCCTGGCTGCCATATCCAATAACAGCTACACGCTTCTGTTGCAGGAAATCAAGATTCGCATCCGAATCATAATAAATAGTTGCCATGATCTATCGCATCCTCCTAAAAAATCAGGTTGTCCATGAAATCCAGTAAATTTGGAGAGCAGGGCGCTCTTACACAAATTTACCGGAATAAAGCAATCATTACGCCCCAGCAGCGGTGTCACGCGCCAGCGCAACCCGTCCTGAGCGAGCAATCTCGCGGATACCATACGGTTCTAACGCCTCGATAAACTTCTCGATCTTTTCCATGCTCCCCACAACCTCTACCGTCACCGTCTCCGGGGCGATATCAATGATCTGAGCGCCAAAAAGATGAGAAGTTTCGATAACTTCATTGTAATTGTCAGCAGAACTCTTGACGCGAATGAGCGCCAGTTCGCGCGTCACCGCCTCTTGAGTGGTGAGATACTCGACCTGGTGAACATCAACGATCTTGCGCAACTGCTCAACCAGATGCTCAACAGCCACCTCAGAGTCATTCACAACCACGGTCACGCGCACCATATCGGGCTGGGCGTCGCGACCGATGACCAGCGTATGCATATTGGCACGCCGCCGCCGCATTAAGCCGACCACGCGGTCAACAGAGCCGATACGCTCTTCAACCTGTACAATCAAGATATGTTCGCGCGTCGCGTTATGCGGCACCTCAGAATGGCCCGGTCGTTCCAGCAGGGGACTGATGAAATTGGTCATGATTTACTTATTCTCCTTCGCCGTCTCTTCGATCATATCGCTAATCGCCTTGCCAGGAGCGACCATTGGATACACGTTCGCCTCTTGTTCGATGACAAAATCGATAATAACTGTTCCCGGGGTCTCCATTGCACGCTTCACAACCGACTCAACCTCTTCGCGCTTCGTCACCCGGATACCGGTCACGCCATAAGCCTCGGCCAGTTTGACATAATCGGGGCCGGTGATCGGCGTCTCGGAATAGTTACGCGAATGGAAGAATTGCTGCCACTGGCGCACCATACCCAGGTAGCCGTTGTCCATGATGGCAATCTTGATGGCGAGTCCCTCTTGCTGAAGCGTCGCCAGTTCCTGAATATTCATCTGAATGCCACCGTCGCCAGCAACCACCCAGACGGGATCATCGGGCATAGCCATTTTCACGCCCATCGCAGCTGGGAGCGCAAAGCCCATCGTTCCCAGACCACCAGACGTGATATGGCTGTTGAGGCGGGTCCAGGTATAGTGGCGAGCCGTCCACATCTGATGCTGGCCCACATCGGAGACCACAACGGCGTTACCATCGGTAGCCTTGCGGATCGCGTCCAGGATACCGATGGGATCAGGCTGTCCCTCAAAGAGTTCGACGGCACCTTTTTTCTCTTCGTTGCCTGCCTCCCACGAGCGAATCTCACTGAGCCAGCCGCTATGATCGGCGGGCGCTGCAGCCTCAGTCAGCGCGGCCAGGGCCACTTTCGCATCGGAGACGATCGGCACCGCCGCCACTTTCACTTTATTGATCTCCGCTGCATCGATATCGATATGAATAAAACGAGCATGGGGAGCAAAACCAGCAACCTTCCCGGTCACGCGATCATCGAAGCGCATACCAACGGCAACAATGAGATCAGAGACGCTGATGGCGCGATTGACATGGGCAGAACCATGCATACCAGGCATGCCCAGTTGCAAGGGATGCGTGTCGGGGAAAGCGCTCAGGCCCAACAGGGTTGTAACCACCGGAATAGAAGTTTTTTCAGCAAAAGCTTTTAGCTCAGCATATGCATTCGATAGGATGACGCCATGACCAGCCAAAATGAGAGGGCGCTGCGCCTGCGCAATTAAAGATGTGGCCTGCTCAATCAGCGCGGAAGCTGGATCTGGATAGTTGTCGCTGATGGATTGAAGATATTCATCTGATGTGATGTGATCCGATGGCCGATATTCTGCGGTGCCGTTCTGGACATCTTTGGGAATATCCACCAGGACCGGGCCGGGGCGTCCACTGCGAGCAACGCGGAACGCTTCATGGATCACAGCCGCGATCTCATCAGTTGTGCGAACCTGGAAATTATGCTTGGTGATAGGCTGGGTCACGCCGATCACGTCGGTCTCCTGGAAGGCGTCACGCCCGATGAACTCGCGTGCCACCTGGCCAGTAATGGCAACTACGGGGGTTGAGTCCATAAAAGCGGTCGCGAGACCAGTGACAAGATTCGTGGCACCGGGACCACTGGTCGCCACACACACACCAACTTTGCCCGTGACACGTGCGTACCCATCGGCAGCATGAGAGGCAGCCTGCTCATGTCTCACCAGAACGTGATGCAGCGTGGGATAGGAGGTGAGGGCATCATAGAAAGGCATAATCGCGCCACCAGGATAGCCGTACATCGACGTAACGCCCTCGTGGATCAGCGCCTCACAAATAATATGAGTACCTTTCAACACGCGTGCTTCTTCCTGCTGCCCTGATTGATTTGGCTTTCCTGTCTGCTGGATGATTTTCGTTGCGATTGCCATAATTCCTCCGAATGATTTTCATCACATTAAGAATAAAAAGAAAACCCCCCAGACTGGGAGGTTCTCATCAGTTTACCTTCTTTGGATTGGGTTGCGCCGTTGCTCCCGTTAATCTCCCTGTACTGTGCTTGTGGCTAGCGTCTTCGTAAGCCCTACCAGACTCTCAAGCCCCACGAGTCCGGTAAGGCATGTAAGGAGGAGGCTAATAAGTACCACAAGGCTTACAAGGAGGGAAAGAACAAAAAGCACCAGTATAAACAAAGAAACCGACGTTAGTACGCCGGTTCCGATTCCTAAAATCATGGTGCCTGTTGCAGCGGTCATGCCCATGCAAGCGGCGGGCATCGTAAACGAAGAACGAGAGGAAAAGGGCATAGCATCAGTACGATATGCGGCAGCTCGCTTCGCTGCTTGCATAGTACTTGAATATGCCATCATTTTTTCACTCCGTTCAAAGGCCTAAGATGCCGACAAAGTTTTGTAGAGATTCAAAAATACAGAGGCTACAACGGCAACCTTGCCGGAACACTCTGTGTCGTTTCTTTATTGCTTTCGCAGGATACACCAACTGTCAAATATTTGTCAACCCTATGAGACCCGATTCTGGCGATACTGGGGAAAGCATACATCAACAAACTATTTGTTATAGACAATCCTCACATATTTATCACAAAATCACGCCTTTCTGCCGTCAAAATATGCCGCTATTATGTACGATGCTTCCATAGCAGAACACCTCTCAGCAGAGCGGCCCCATTATTTCTCGTCTGTCTGGCCTGCCTCTCTTTATTTCTACCTCTCTTGTTTCGTCATAGTTAATGGTATATGCTTGAATCACGACGATCACCAGAAAGCATCTATAAAGAGGGAATAGAGATATAGCCAGTACAAATATATCTATCTATTCTCTCTTGCGTGACATTCCCTCATTTCATTGCTACCCATCACATATCGCAAGAGGAGTCACAAATCAATGGCAGAATCGGAGCAGGAACAGCTATCATCAGAGAAACCTGACAAACCTCTTCAGGAGACTGATGAAATGCATACAGAGCATCTCTTACCGACTAAACATGACAGGCCAGAATATCATATCAGCCCCAAGCTGGGCAGACTGATCCTGCTGGCATTTATACTGAGCGTTCCGGGCTGGTTCTTGAGCGATCTCTTTAAAGTCAATGGCCTGATTACGTTCTTTACGATTTTTTTCACGGTGTTGAGTACAGCCACCGGATTTTTTCAGATCGTCTCTATGCGACACCATGAGCCTATCAGCCTGGCATTCCCCTGGTGGCTCTCTCGTCTACTCAGTCGGATTTCACAGACTATTCATGTATCGGTCAAACGGCTCATCGCCTATGGGAAATGGGGCATCTTTGCGCTGGCCCTGGCCGCTATCCTGGTCCTGGGCATCTGGAACGTGGGCATCGACCTGACATACCAGCTCGATAGCGGTATTCTGTTCCTGAGCGGGCTATTACTTCTGCTAGGCATGGTCAGCACCTTATACATTCTTCCTCCTCTCCAAAAACGGTTACAGACGGCCCTTGAACGACGACTACCGACAACGCTTGCACTGGGACGCTGGCCCATTGTGCTATTGATGCTGATGCTGGCGCTTTCCGGTTTCTGGAATATTGGACAGTACAGGATTGCGGATGTCTGTGATGGTGCGCAAGCACCGTCTTCCCTCAATGGTATGGGCGCTATCGTGCGAGGGCGCGAATGTATCGGCTTAAGCGATGGCGCAACCATCTTCGATGCAGGCCGACCCAACGGCGCTCAGAAGCGAGACGCCGCCAATCAGTTGCGTCACGGGGCGTCGCGAGCCAGAGTACTCTCGCTCTTTGATGAAGCGATCGCTGCCGATCCCACCGACGCCGAGGCGCTCATTTATCGCGAGGATCTCTGGATCGGCAGCTCTCCACATATCACCATCGTGGTAGCTGCGACGCTTTCAGGGCTGTACAGCAGCGATGGGCGCGATACGTTGCAGGGCGTCTATGTTGCTCAGAAAGAATATAACGACACATGCCAGCAACAGGGATCGGCCTGCCCGCTGCTGAATGTATTGATCGCCAATACTGGCTCAGGCGTCACCGACGAGGCGCAGTATACCCACGATGTCACGGTCCAGATCATGCAAGCGGCCAAAAAAGATCCAACCATCGTTGCGATTATGGATGGATTGGCGAGCCAGAGTACTTTTGATATCAACGACGAGGTAATGGCTCATCCCGACCACATTCTCCCGATGGTCGCAGCCAAAGCAACCAGCGACTTTTTAACCAGGATGCCTCATTTCTTACGCATCGCTCCAACAAATAGCCTGCAAGCACAGATGGGGGCGCGGTATGCCAAATCGCAGCTCAACTCCAGCCGGGTCGCCATCTTTTATCGCCAGGAAAACACCTATAGCGGCAATCTCAAAGACGACTTCATTAACGAATATCAAGATGCAAACCATCAGGTGGTTGCAGTGGCAGCGTATCCGGGGAGAGATCCAGGTGTCCTACAGGAGAAACTCTCAGCGGTGCTTGCACTGAAGCCTGATCTCATCTATTGTGCCTGTTACAGCAACGAAGTGAGCGTCATTCTGGAACATTTGCCAACCACCGGACCTTTTGCCCATCTGCTTGTTTTAGGAGGGGACGCTTTCTTTGAGACCGGCGATTTCACACCAGGCGCTCTCACCCATCTCTCGCGTTTGCGCTTTACCGCCCTGGCCTATCCAGCAATCTGGCACGATCTCCCAACCACAAGCATGCCCTTCTTTGCCGATTATGGCAAACTGTTCGAGCCGGCCAATCCTTATGCTGCGCAGGCTTTCAGCTTCACCCACCTCACACCCGGCATTATGGTCGCATACGACGCTATGCTCACGCTCACCACAGCGGCCATGCGGACCTTTGTTATAGATGGACAGGCGCAAACACCACAAAATCTGGAACATGCGCTCTTCCAGATGCAGGGAAAACAGGCTATCCAGGGGATCACCGGGCAAATCTCGGTTGGCGGCAATGGCGATCCCATCAACAAAGCTATCGTTGTGCTTGCGATCGATAATAGCAACAGCTTCCATTGTATCTGGCTCTATGGGCAGTTTCTCGTCGGGAAGCCTGCCCCGCCTGATCAACTCAACAATGGACAAACATGTACAACTGCCGCCGGATAAAGATTATCTGAACATGTAGAGCTTTTTTCACAATTTCGTAGTCTGAAACGTTCTCCGCCGAAGAACCGTAAAGATACTATCAATCATACTAATACAACGCGGTAAAACAAGGCAAGGAGGACATATATGGAGGAATATCGACGCATTGGACCTGACTATAAGCAATCAATATTGGTAGTTGGCGCGGATGATGTATTAGAAACAAGGCTTTTACATTTTGTTCAACAAGAGACCCCTTATCATGTGCAGCGCATGTTTACGGGGACACAGGCGCTACGGTTTGCCAGCACAAATCACATTGATCTTCTCATATTCAGCCACTATCTTCCCGATATGGTAGGGCCAGAATTATATGATCGAATGGAAGAGATGAAGGGGCAACAGCATATGCCTGCAATTCTCCTCAATGCGAATCTGGCCGGAGAAGATCTGTATGGGCGGAATATCATCTGTTTGACACAGCCACTTGATAGGGATCTGCTCTTGCAAACGCTTGATACACTCTTCCTTTTTCCCCGCTGTCCCGTGGAAGCAATCTAGCAATGGAACACAACGAACAGCAAGCATAAGCCACCACGCCGCAGAAAACGTGGTGGCTTCAATTTTTGCTGACTTTGAGGCGCAAAGCGTCGCGCTTATTGCAGAGTATACGACTGCATGCAGGTATAGTGCGCACCATCCCTCGCCAGTTCACTCTTCATTACATAAAGATGCTCCACCACATAGGCATCGGTGGCCACAAACCCTTCCTGCTTGCCCGTCAGGATTGTTTGTAGCTTTTGTAGCTCGTCGGCAGAGAGGGGATCACGCACACGGGCCAGCGTAAGATGTGGCGAGAAGGGGCGCTTATCAACCTCAAAACCGCGCCGATCCAATTCACGATTGAGGGTGCGATGCAGATGGGCCAACGCGCCAGTCGGCTCGTCGATCCCCATCCAGACGACGCGTGGCTGCCGTGGAGAGCCAAAGGAACCGAGACGCGAGAGGCGATACGAGAATGGCCTGCTTTGACGGGCGGCGCTCTCTACTGCATGCATCACTCCACCCAGCTGCTCGTCGGTCATTTCGCCAAGAAAGGCAAGGGTAAGGTGAATGCCAGCGGGATTGACCCAGCGCATATCCGGTAATTGTGCTGACATCCGACGGATCACCTCCGCCAGATGGCGCTGCTGGGCCTCATTCATTTCAAGCGCGATGAATGTTCTTGTCATAGTCTACGCTCTTTTCCTCGATTGAATACTTTGAGTGGATCACCATTCCATTATAATGTCTGCTGGACGGTCAACCCGGCTACTCCCTAACCATCAATTATTTGCTTCTCAATAGCTTGATAGAAAAAGCGCTGTCGGCAAAATAATGTTATTCTGCCGACAGCGCTTCAAATCTTTTATACAAGGCTCGTGCTTATGCAGCGAACAGGATCGCATCTAGCTCCGTACCATCAATAGTCTCAACCTTAATCAGGTGTTCGGAGATGGCAATCAGCTTCTCCTGTTTCTCACGCAGGATAGACAATGCTTTAGCATACGCCTGATCGATCAACGTCGAGACCTCTGCATCGATCTTCGCCGCCGTCTCAGCGCTGATCGAAGACGATCCATCGGGGTCCATCTTGAGCGCGATATTGCCAAGTGTGGTCATACCAAACTCACAGACCATGCGCCGCGCGATATTGGTGACATACTCAATATCCTGACTGGCACCAGTCGTGATGTCACCAAAGATGATCTCTTCAGCAGCTCGACCACCCATTGCGCCCGCCATTTTCGCCAGCAGTTCTGAACGACGCATCAAGTAGCGATCCTCAGCCGGAGCCTGGACGGTGATACCGAGCGCCATACCGCGCGAAATCGCCGAGACTTTCTGCACTGGATCAGCGCCGGGCATACAACGCATCACAATTGCGTGGCCTACTTCGTGATAGGCAATGATCGCCTTCTCGGCCTCAGTAATCAGGCGGCTCTTGCGCTCAGGGCCAGCCATGACACGCAGGATAGCCTCATCCAATTGTGGCTGGCAAATGACCTTCTGCCCATTACGAGCTGCCAGCAGAGCCGCTTCGTTCAACAAGTTGGAGAGATCGGCACCCGAGAAACCGGCTGTCTGACGGGCCAGGTCTATCAGACTGATATCATCAGCAAATGGCTTGTCCTGAGCATGCACGTTCAGGATGGCCTCGCGCCCGCGAATGTCGGGCTTATCCAGCATGACGCGGCGATCAAAGCGACCGGGACGGAGCAGCGCGGGATCAAGCACATCGGGGCGGTTCGTAGCTGCGATGACGACGACGTTGGTATGCTTATCAAAACCATCCATCTCGACGAGCAACTGGTTCAAGGTCTGCTCACGCTCGTCGTTGCCACCCATGCCAGAATTGTTGCGCTGGCGACCAACGGCATCGATCTCATCGATGAATACGATACACGGGGCATGTTCTTTGGCCTCTTTGAAGAGATCGCGCACACGTGCCGCACCAACACCCACAAACATTTCCACAAACTCTGAGCCGCTCACGCTATAAAATGCCACTCCAGCTTCACCCGCGACGGCCCGTGAGATCAGAGTTTTACCGGTACCGGGCGAACCAACCAGCAGCACTCCCTTCGGGGTGCGAGCACCCATCGCCGTAAAACGCTCAGGATGTTTGAGAAACTCAACGATTTCCTGAAGCTCCGTCTTCGCCTCTTCAACGCCGGCAACGTCTTTAAAAAGAATCGAGGGGCGCGATTCGTTGAAGCGTTTGGCTTTGGACCGCGAGAACGGCATTGCCTGCCCACCAACCCCACTGCGTCTGATGAAAAAATACATTCCACCAACGATCAGCACGATCAACAATACATCCAACACGCCTTGCGCCCACTGGCCGCGTTGACCGCTATCAATATCCACCTGCACACCATCTTTGCGCAAGATTTCAGTGACGGACTGCCCATCTTCTTTCACGGCATGGAACTCTTGATTTTTTGCATTTGTAGCAGTCACATCGTTGCCGCTAATCGTTACGGACTTCAACTGCCCCTTATCTGCCATGTTGAGGATATCGCTGATCGGGCGCTCGATCGTCGTCGTACTACTCACCGTAATATTGACGAAACGCCATCCGGCAAAGGCGAGGAGGGCAATGCCTAAGACAATGCAGGCTACCGGTACAACGTAACGTACCGCAACGCTGCGCTTTTTCGTTTTGGGGGAGGACCCCTGCGTGTTCGAGCTTCTTGTTTTTCGGTTATCCTTTGGAGGTATTTCCATGAAGTACCGTCAGACCCTTCTTCTAATATGCTCTAATATCTATCGTTCTTCGCCACAACCATTTCAAGTCGTGTCTTAGCATGTTTTCAGCTCTGCTGCTGTATTTTTTTGTCTCAATACGTGTCAGATTAGCGCTTGTGGATTAGTATAACGTATAAGAATTACTTTAGCAAGATGAAGGGCAGCTTAGAAAGATTAGAAAAATTAGAAACTGGTCTATTTTTGGGATAATTCGTGGCAAGGTAATGCCAACTTTCCCTATATAGACGCTTTCATCAACGCTTTTCTGTATCTCATACGATGTACTTGATTTTTAACAAATATCTGGTAAATGGGCCAGACCCACCACCCAAAAGTCCTAGATCCCACAGAAGAAAAACTCAACAAAATAAACGAACTTTGATTATAAGCTGTGCAATTGCATTGCAGGTATAGTAGCGGGTATACTTGCTCTTATGAGGCAAGGATTCAGCCTTTGTAACGTCTGGCGTCTTCTTATGTAGGGCATCTAGTGCAGTTCTCTTGTAATGGAATTTCAGAGAGGAGTATTCCATGAACAGCACCTCCGCTGGCAGCGTCCCTAACACGAATCGCTGGGTTCTGGCAATTGCAGCATTTTGCATGCAGCTTGCTCTGGGTGCGGTCTATGCCTGGAGCGTCTTCCTCAATCCTGTCAGGAGCGCCTACCACGTCTCGCAGCCAGAAGCGAACCTGACATTTAGCATCGTTCTGCTGGCACTTGGTGTTACCGCTGGCTTTGGTGGCTATTTCAACAGCCGCTTCGGTCCGCGCGTAATTGCCACCGTAGCAGGTATTTTCTACGGCGTCGGCGTTTTCCTCTCCGGTTTTGTAGCACCAAATATCTATCTGTTGTACCTCACCTTCGGCATTATCGGTGGTATTGGTCTTGGTCTTGGCTATATCGTGGCGCTTGCCATGCTCATCAAATGGTTTCCAGATCGGCGCGGCTTTATTACTGGTCTGGCGGTGGCTGGCTTTGGTGCGGGCGCTTCAATCACCGGCCCTATCGCAGCAAATTTGATGCTCCCCACTTTGAAATTGAGCGGCACCTTTATCTGGCTCGGCATCGCCTACCTGATCATTGTTGTCGTCGCGGCTCAGTTCTATCGAACAGCGCCAGACGGCTATGCTCCTCCAGGATGGACGCCAACCGAGAAACTGCAAACCACCAGCACAACGCGGGACTATACGCTGGGGGAGGCTCTACGCTCACCGCGCTGGTATCTGCTCTGGCTCATCCTCGCCCTCAACGTGACGGCAGGAGCAGCCCTCATCTCGGTTGCCTCGCCACTGGCACAATTGTTTACTCATGTAGCGGCTGGGGTGGCTTCGGCGCTGGTCATCACGATCTCCATCTTTAATGGTGCAGGCCGTCTGTTCTGGGGCTGGCTCTCAGATTCTATCGGGCGTCCCTTCGCCTTCCTGAGCATGTTTGTGATCCAGATTATCGCCTTTGCCCTGACGCCGTTTATTGGCAACTTCGCCGTCCTGTTCATTCCAGCATCGATTATCGGGCTATGTTATGGCGGCGGCTTCGGCACCATGCCTGCATTCGCTGCCGACTTCTTTGGTGCCAAAAACGCTGGCACCATCTACGGCGCAATGTTGACCGCATGGAGCGCGGGCGGGATCGTCGGTCCCCTCCTGATCGCCAGCATCGATTACCGCACAACCCTGTTTATTCTCGCGGCCCTCATGCTGATCAGTTGCGCCCTTCCACTGTATGCACGCACCCTCTCTCCACAAAAAGAGATGATAGAGGTGGTGGCAGGCGGCAAATAACATTCGTAAATACGCATCTGCAAATTTATCTGCCTTGCTGGTTCTCATCGAGCGGGCGTCAATGCCCGCGCGGAATCGTCATCCCTCTTTCTGAGTCTGTTCTTCCCATTCTACGGCCCCCGACCCGCCCGGCCTACCCTCGTGGTCCCTTTGTCCCTGGTCCTTTGTCCCTTGTCCCTGGCCCTTTGGTGTATAATCGTGCCCTCAAAGACCAAAAGGACCAAGGACCAAGGACCAAGGACAATGGACCAAGGACAAGGGACATGACCCCGACCGTTGGCCCCCGGATCGCCGCCTTC
>JAICIM010000428.1 GCA_025928885.1 Ktedonobacteraceae bacterium
AGAGCGGGGCGTGGAACTCGACCTCGATCTCCCACCTCTTTGCTTGCTTACCATATTGCTGCATCACATAAGAGCGGCAATCGAAGTCTGGCACACGCTCGAACGTCTCCTCCAACAGTTCCGTGTGCTCGATGCGATCCAGGCGAAAGGTACGATAGCCCTGGCGCAGACAGCAGTAGCCGACCAGATACCAGTGGCCGTCCCAGCCGATAATACCGTACGGCTCGACGGTGCGATGCGTCATCTGATCGTGGTGCGAATGGTAATCGATGGCGAGCCGCTGCTGCCGCCCGATCGCTTCGCTGAGCGTGAGGACGAGCGAGACATCGGGCCGCGAGTCCTGTTGTGGCGAAAAGAAGAAGAGGTGTGAAGACATGGTATTTAGTTTTTCACGCGCACGAAATGGCAAAACGCGCGAGAGCTTCGCCAAAGCTCCCTCAACAGCAACCGACGACTGCCCGATCTCCAGCCAGGAGGTTCCCAGCAGGCCAAGCATAATCGCGGTCGCCTCCTCTTCCGTAAAGATCAGCGGGGGCAGCTTGTAGCCTGGGCGCAGCCGATAGCCGCCATGCCGCCCAATATTGGCTTCGATCGGGATACCCACGTCCTGAAGGTGCGTGATGTAGCGGCGAATCGTGCGCACATCCATCTCCAGGCGCTCGGCCAGCTCTGGGCCGGTAATCGACGGTCGGGATTGCAGCAACTCAAGCACCGCAAGCACCCGGCTTGTTGGATGATACATGCTCCCCCCTGTATGGATGAGTTTGGGAAAGAGGGCTGTTCCAGCCCTTCATCTATCATAGTTCAGTCTCATAGTGTGGTCAAGCCTCTTCCTCGATACTATATTGATGGCGGCAACTATTGATTTCAAGAAAATTATTACGTATACTTTACATATCGTAAATGAAATAGAAATTTTGTTAAGGAAAACAAATCATATGGCGCTTGACGATATAGATTGGAAAATTCTAGATCTGCTCAGCCGGGATGGGCGGCTCTCGCATACTGCGATTGGCAAGAAAATCGATCTGACCGGGCCTGCCGTCTACGCTCGCATCCAACGGTTGGAGCGCGAGGGAATCATCGAAGGCTATGTAGCGCGGGTGAACGCGGACAAGATCGGGCGCGGACTGGCCGCGTTTGTGCGCGTGGTGATTCAGGAGTCGGTCGAGGCGGTACAGCGTTTTGAAGAGTTCGTCTTGCAGGAACCGCAAATTCTGGAATGCCACGATGTCAGCGGCGAGGACAGCTATATTTTGAAGGTGCGCACTGCGTCGCCACAAACCCTGCGTGCGCTGCTAGCCCAGATGCGTTGCCTGCCCGGCGTCACGCATTCCGTCACCTCCATCGCGCTCGCCACCATCAAAGAAGAGGCGCTGCGAGGGCCGCGAACGAGCGTCACGCAGGAGTCGTCCGACACTGATGAATCCACAATCGCTGAAAAGAGAGTTTTACCGTGAAAACCCGTTCTTCCACCGCCTGGTTTTTCTTGATCCTGGCAAACGTGTTGTGGGCAACCAGCTATGCCGCCGCCAAATTCGCGTTGCGCGACCTCTCAGTCACGATGATGCTGGCGCTGCGGCTCGGCCTCTCGGCGCTGTTGATGCTCCCCTTTTTGCTCTGGCACTATCGCAACACACTGCCCACGCGGCGCGACCTGTTCCAACTGGCCCTGCTCTCGCTCGTTAGCTTCGTCGTGAATAAGTTGCTGGAATTTGGCGGTCTGGCGCTCTCCACAGCCTCAGATGTGGCCCTGCTCGTCAGTGCCGAAGCGGTCTTTACGGCGGCGCTCTCCTGGCTCTGGTTGCGCGAACCAATCAGGCGCGGCACCGTCTTTGCGCTGCTGCTGGGCTTCGGTGGCGTCTATCTGGTCGTCGGACAGGGACTTCTGCCAACGTTTACAGCTGCCAATGGAGGCTTCGGGCGCATCATCGGCGATCTGCTGGTTGTGCTGGGGCTGCTCTGCGAGGCGACGGCGACCGTGGGTGGTAAATCGATGCTCATCAAACATTCACCACTGCTGGTCACGGCGGCAACAATCGTCGGCAGCATGTTTGTCTGGGGACCAATCGCTGGCTGGGAGGTCCTACATAGCGGATGGCCGCATCTCGATCCGTTGTCCTGGTTTGCGGTTGTCTGGCTGGCTGTAATTACAACCGTGATTGCCTATTTCGCATGGTTCTATGGCTTGAGCAAGATTCCCAGCTCGATCGCAGCCTCCACACTCTTCATTCAACCTCTCCTGGGAACGCTGCTGGCGATTCTGCTGCTCGGCGAACACCTCACCCTCTTTACCGTCGCCGGTGGCTTGCTGATTATTAGCAGCGTCACTGTGCTCTCCAGACAGGCGTAAGCCATTTTCCTCTCTCGCACCAATGTCACATGCGGCCCGGAAGTACGCATTTTAGGCCACATGTGACATTTTGGTGCTGGTTGCGATTTACCTCTGAGATCTCAAAAACAACCTCTTAGAGGATAAAGCAATGTTGAAACATGGTTCGTTTTCGGGACCACTTAAATGGGAGGATCGATGCAGCAGCAAGAACCGGTGATGCTCACAGACCTCTCCTGTGACGCACTCTATCAGCACTATGCACCGGGCATTTTTGCCTATTTCTATAAACAAACGGCATCACGAGATGTCAAGGCAAAGCAGGCCGTCACGACCTTCGGCAAAGTTGCAGCAAATCAGAAGGTAGTTAGCCTGGCCTGGTCGCCCGATAGTACTGGCCTGATTTCTTCGATCGAGCAACCCTATAACAGCAAGACTCCAACACCTGTAAGCGTGTGGGCGCTAAGCTAAACTTCTTCAACAGACAATCCCCCTTTTCCTTCGACATGAGGGCGGTCACATTTGTTGTGACCGCCCTTTTATTTCCTCTTATTATGCAGAAAAGTTCATAATTCATCAACAACCCTCTAAATCGGTAGAGGAGAATATATCTATAGGTTATTTCCAAATCATACCGAATAATCTATAGCTTGTATAATTTCCATTAAAGCATAGGAATTCTTCTTTTCACTCTTGCATTTTATGGGTGATTGCGCTATAATGGAACTATCTTGAATTGAGGTTTGATGGAATGGTTGTAGAGAAACAAGATAAACCTTACGATAATGGTGTAAAACGTTTACTAGCCCTGTGCGCTCAGGATTTTCTGGATTGGCTAGCACCGGGCGCGATCTTCACCGGCAAGCGATCTGAGACCTATCAAAGCCTCACCATCGAAGCGGATATTCTGCACGAGGGAGTATGGTATGATAATAATGAACTGTTTCTCGTGGAGATTCAAAGCACTCCCGATGGCAATATAGAGCAGCGCTTGTTAGAATATAGTGTGCTGGCTCATCGCTACCATAAGCGCTTTGTCAACGTCTATGTCATCTTTCTGCGCGATGGTGGGACGACGCTCAAGCCGCCACTGGTGCGCAAGCGAGCCGATGGTCGAGATGGACTGGTCTTTCACTACGATGTCATTATCATGCGCAACATCGCGGCGCAAGACCTGCTTGAACGTGCGCCACGTGGCGTCTGGCCGCTGATCCCTTTCGCAGCTGGTGGATCGCAACCAGAAGTAGTGGATACAGTTCTAACTCGATTTACATCGGCACCCGATGAGATAACCAGAGAGCTATTATCGTTGACCGCACTGTTTGCGTCGTTAGCGTTCACTGATCCACAAGATCGACAGTGGTTAGAGAGGAGATTGGCTATGTTGGAAGATATTCTCAGTGAAGCTCCCCTGTACAAGAGCTTGATTGCTCGTGGGAAAGAAGAGGGGCTTGAAAAAGGACGTGAAGAGGGGCTTGAGGAAGGTCGTGAGAAGGAGCGCGAAAGGCAGTTGCATTCTTCGCGTGAAATGCTTCTGACACTTTTTGGAAAACGGTTCCCTAATTTAAGCCCAAAAGCCCAGGAAATATTGCTTACCATAAACAACCCGGATGTCTTGCAAAATCTCATTCTCAATGTTGCTGTCGCGCAGAATGAGAAAGAAGCGGAGCAATATCTTCTGGAGGTCTCACAACAAAACAGCTAGTACAACTGAGACGGAACCGGGCCAGCACATTATACAACGGTCCGGTTCCATATACATCTTTCTGGTTATTTATGCGGTCACTGCTGCCTACGACGGCGCGGGAACTGATTTCTTGCTGCCAAAGCGCAGGTAGAGCGATAGCATAATAAACAGGTTGCCGTATCGCTATCGCTGAGCGCCGTTAATCGGAGGGGATAGATGTAGTATGTCTGAATATCGCTTTTCGCCCGCGCTGGGCTATTCGTTTGAGCAGCTTGCCGAGATGCATAATTTGAGCTTTGCCGGCTATTTTATGCCCGCGAACATGACTCCCGCTCAGGTGGCAGATTTCTGGCGCATTAACCAGATCGACGCCACGCGCTGCGTCGTCATGCACGATGCAAGCAGGGCCTTTGTGGGTATGGCACGGATGGGAACGCGTGGGACGCATGGCTGGTGTGGAGGCTTCGGCATCGTACCCGCCTTTCGCGGCAGCGGAGCAAGCAAGCTATTGGCGGAAGAGATGGTACGTGTGGCGCAGGCGACGGGGCTGATCCAGCTCCAGCTCGAAGTATTGTCTCAGAACATCGCAGCACGCAAGGTCTACGAACGCGTTGGTTTTGTCGTACAACGCCGCCTCTTTGGTTTGCAGTTAGCAACCTCGGCCCTGTCTACAAGCGCAGCTACGGCGATAACGATCAAACAGGCACCGCTCGAAACGCTGTTCTCCTGGCCGCGTCAGAACCTCACTCAACCGGCCTGGGGCCTCGAACTGGCGAGTTTGTTGACGATGCCATGCGAACTGCTGATCGCCACAGATATTGATGGGGCGCAACACGCCTTCACGGTGCAGCGCCAGGGCGATGTCGTTCGCCTCCAGGTTGCCCTTTCTCAGCATCCGCTCAGCGATGATGCCCTCGCCGCCCTGCTACACGACCTCGCCAGTGATGCCGCCACTATCCAGATCTTCAACGAACCCGACGATAGCCCCTTCTTAGCTCGCTATCGCACCCTGGGCTTTACCGAATTCTTCAGCCAATACGAGATGCTACTCAGATGGTAGATGACAAAGTGATGACAAAAAGCGGCATAGATGTTCATATTGTTGTCACCTGCACGATGTAGACTGGTGCAAGAAACACTATGAGAGAGGAGTAATCCATCTATGCCGCATCCATTTCGTTTTGGCGTCACTGCCGCAAATGCTCGTTCACATACAGATTGGACGACCCAGGCTCGCAAGATCGAAGACCTCGGCTACTCAACCCTGCTCATACCTGACCGGATGAGTGCCAGCCTCTTTTCACCGTTCATCGCGCTTGCTGTCGCAGCCGAAGCCACGAAAACGCTGCGCATTGGCAGCTATGTGTTCTGCAATGACTATCGTCATCCCGTCGTCCTCTCAAGAGAAGCGGCCAGCCTCGACCTGCTCTCCGATGGCCGCTTTGAGCTTGGTCTGGGAGCTGGCGTTTCAGGCCAGGAATTTCAACAAATGGGCATCCCCTTTGCCAGCGCTGGCACTCGCGTCGAGCGGCTTGAGGAGAGCATTCAGCTTATAAAACAACTGTTCAAGGAGGAGACGGTCAATTTTAGCGGCAAGCATTACGTCGTCAATGGCCTGAAAGGACAGATCCCGCCTGTTCAGAAGCCGCATCTGCCTATCCTTATTGCCGGAGCAGGCGAGCGTATGCTCAAGCTAGCGGCCAGAGAAGCAAATATCATTGCGATCGGCTCTAAAGTTGGCCGAGGCGGTGTGGACCCGAGCGATCCTCCGTTGGAACAGAAACTGGCCTGGATCAAAGAAGCCGCCGGTGAGCGCTTTTCGACGCTGGAATTGGGCCAGAGCATCTACACTATCGAGATCAGCGACAGCAAGACAGCGCCTACTTCCACAATGAATTGGGGCTTTGCCAAAAAGCAGGTGCTCAGCACAGAGCAGGCCGTCGAGCAGCTGCTGGAGTCGCGCGACCGCTACGGTTTCTCTTACCTGCAAATCTATGAAGGACAGATAGAAAACTTTGCTCCTGTGGTCGCGCGATTGACCGGGAAGTAATCAGTTTATAGATTTTATGAAAGGTTCGTAGTTGCGGGGGGGGGGAGCGGCCGGGGGGCGGGGGTGCGGGGGGGGGGCGGCGGGGGAAAGTGGCCCAACAAACGACCACAGAAACCCACAAGG
>JAICIM010000135.1 GCA_025928885.1 Ktedonobacteraceae bacterium
CGCGCTGCCTATCTGGCCCGCTATCCTCATGGAGAGGTCACGATTGTGGTCTGCAACGATGGTCGGGTGGCGAAGGCGCAGCACTGGGAAGAGATAGACGAGCTGGCAAAGGAGCTGGGTGTGTGCTGCGTGACACGAACCGTTAGCGGTGGAGCGAAAGCCGGCAATATCGAGAATGCGCGTCAACAACTGGGCGCGACCGGCGATGCCTTCCTGGTCATCTTTGACGCCGATCAGATCGCGCGGTCCGATTTCCTGCTCAAAACGATCCCTCCGTTTCGCGATTCGCATATGGGCTGGGTACAGACCGGGCAATATTATGGCAACCTCGACAATCCTGTATCGCGCTGGGCGGACGATCAGCAATCCATGTTCTATAACTTGCTGTGTCCAGGTAAAGCGGCGCTCAATGCAGCCTTTATCTGTGGCACCAACGTGGTGATTCGTGCTGCCGCGCTCGATCAGATCGGCGGTCTGCCCCAGGATTCGGTGACCGAAGATTTTGCCGCCTCGATCGCCCTGCATCCCACGTGGCGCAGCATCTATCTCACCGATGTCCTCGCCGTTGGCCTGGGGCCGCTGGATATGCCATCATATCTAAAGCAGCAGAGCCGCTGGGCAATTGGAACCCTCAGCGTATTTCGTACCCACTGGCGCGAGATCTTGCTGCCCAGGAAAAACGGCTTGAAGATGACGCAGCGGCTACAGTACTTTCTAGCCTGCACACACTACCTGTGCGGTCTGCGCGATTTGATCTATCTCATCAGCCCGCTACTCTTCATCTTTACCGGTATTCCAGCCGTGCATGGCTCGACGCTGGAAGCCTTTCTCGCGCATTTCGTCCCCTACTGTGTGCTGAGCTTCACGGCCCTGTGGTACGCCTCGCGCGGTATTACAGGTCTGCGCGGTATCATTATTGGCTTTGGCTGCTTTCCAGTCCTGCTTGAGAGCCTGCTCACTGTCATTTTAAAGCGCAAAGTTGGCTTTGCAGTAACGGCGAAGAGGCGCGATGGCAAGCGTTCGTTCGGCTACCTGACCGTCTATTGCGTCAGCTTTCTGCTCTGTATCGCCTGTTTGCTCTGGGCGACGCAGGTGAAAGGGCATGAGCAGACATCGCTCTTTATCAGCGCCTTATGGGTGCTCTATTCGATGGTGCTGCTCGGGAGCTTTCTCTGGCTCAACTATCTGGACATTCGCTTTAATACAGCCGCGCAACAGGCCGGAGCAACCAGTGAGAATATTGCGCCTCAGCACTACCCGGCGAAGCTGTTGACGCGCAAACGTGGGTTAAACCCGGTCTGGAACCTGGGGTTGGCCACGCTGGTTGCCTGTCCTATGCTGCTGCATGGTTCGCTCACGATGTTCTTTAGCTCTCCCGCCACACCATTTGTGATCGGGCAGCAGCGACAGACCGCGCCCTACTTTGGCGTCTCGCTACCGGTGCAACTGTTGAAGAATTGGCCGCCGGTGTTGGAGCGCGACCTGCAGACCCACTTTACCATTGTGGGCCGTACGCAAGATATCCATGATCACTTTGATAGCGATTGGGCCAACCAGCTGGCGGCACAGCATGCGCGTCCCTGGATCACGCTGCAATTTGGGGTCTTTGGTCCGAAGCAGAAGCCACCGCTCGATGCCAATTTGCCTGCGATTATCAATGGGCTGCACGATCAGGAGATCAGGGCGTGGGCCGAGGCTATCAGCAGCTATGGCCAGCCGGTCTATCTCACGATTTTGCAGCATGCCGACCGCAACTGGTCGCTCTCGTCGGGCGTTGCCAATGGTGGTATCCCGCAGGATGTTTCGAGGGCCTGGCTGCATGTGCAGAGCATTTTTCGCGAAGTGGGCGCGAATAATGTGGCCTGGGTCTGGGCAGCCGCCGATCCGATCCACGATCAATCATATGCTCCCCCTGCAGCGAGCATTGATGCCGTGTTGCAAAGCTTTATCAATTATCCCGGCACGCAATGGGGCGACTCCGATCTGGTCTTGCACAATCTCGCGCTGCGCTATCCAGGAAAGCCCATTATTGTAGAGGCCAGTGCGGATGGGCCAGCCGTGCAGAAGGCTGCGTGGTTGACCAAACTGGGGCAGACGGTGAATAACTATCCCCAGGTCCATGCCCTGCTCTATCACGAGGGTGGCCCGGAACTCAATGCGACAAAAGCACAGATTAAAAGCTGGTCCCTTGATTCTGATCCCGCTTCCCTCAATGCGATGCGCGAAGTTGTGAACAATTTGCGCTAAAAACAAACCAGGGAGACACATCGAGGCGAGTTGCGCTCTGTCCAGTCGAGATCGTGGCTTGCCTCGCCTGCTCCTGACTTCATTCCTATAATGAAAAGTAATAAGGAAAAATGCATGCAAATATCTTCGACGCCGCCACTGACGGCAACAAAAAAAATAACGCTTAAACGTTCCCTCGCCAGTATACCGTTGTCTCGCTGGTCGCTGCCCTTGATCCTGGCGTTTCAGGTGGTACTATCCTGGACGCTGTTGCAGAATACCGCCTTTCAGGACGAGGGGCTGTATATCTATGCGGGGCGGCAGATCTTGCAAAACTGGTTCTGGCATCAACCCCTGTATGATCGCTATAGCTACTATTTTTCGGGATACCCCTATGTCTATCCCGTTATAGCCGGGGCAATCGATATGTGGGGCGGGCTTGAGGTCACGCGGCTCTTTAGCCTGCTTTGTATGTTGATCGTCACCTCGTGTGGTTACTATGTCACGAACAGGTTGTTTAACCAGAAAAGCGCTGTTTTTGCGGCCATCTTCTTTGTCTGTCAGGGGCCGGTCCTGTTTTTGAGCCGTCTGGCGACGTATGATCCTCTCTGTCTCTGCCTGCTGGCGTTGGGAACGGCGCTGGCGGTCAGGATCAGTCTGATGCGGCGACCCTGGCTGGCTCTCTGCCTGGGTCCGATCCTGGTGCTGGCCTTTGGCGCGAAATATGCGGCGCTGCTCTTTATTCCCTGCGTTCTCGCCACGCTGGCCCTCTCAACGCTGCTCAAATCCGGCTGGAAGGCTATGCTGGTGCGTGTAGGTCTGGCGCTCTTCTCGCTAGTTGTAGTGGGAACACTGGTTGTGCTGGGCGTGATCCATTTCGACCCCGATCTGCTTCATGGACTGGCCGTTACAACGACAGACCGCGTTGTTATCCAGACATATTCGCGCGTCGGTTTGTTTGAACATGTCGTACAGATGGCCGGTCTACAGTATGTAATTGGGGCTGCGGCTTTGATTTTCGCACGGAAAAAGCAGGCATTGATCGTGCTCCTGTTTCTGGGTGCGTCGCTGCTGGTGCCTGCTTATCACATTTATAAAGCGGAACTGGTCTCGCTGGATAAGCACCTGGGGTTTAGCATGTTCTTTGTGATGCCTGTCGCAGGCTATGCGCTATCCTCGCTCTCCGGGTTTCGTCGCATCTCATCGCCCGGACGCTACTGGCTCTCCGGCGTGGCGCTCTGTCTGGTGCTGTTCATGATTGGGACGCATGAGGCGCTGGATATGTACTCAATGTGGCCTCCGACCGATCAACTGGCCTATGTGTTTGATACGCAGGTGCGCCCTGGCGGCGGTCACTATCTGGCGGAGCAGTTCGAGTCGTCGCGCTACAACCGGCGCGATGATACTTATACGTGGCAATGGACCGGCCTCGATTTTTTTGAGTATAAAGATAAGCTGGGTCGCTACTATGAGGGCAACGATGCGTATGTGAAGGCCGTCAATGATGGCTATTTCGACCTGATCCAGCTAAACTACGGCTATAACCTTCAGACCTCGCTCTTGATTGCCAAAGCGATCACGCAGAGCAAGAAGTATGAACTCATCGATAAGATCCCTTACCGCGACTATTATGGGACCGGCTTCTACTGGGTCTGGCGCAAGCGCTGATGTGGTCAGTGTGGCAAAAAGATCAAATTGAACAGGAACAGAACGCCAAAGATGTAGACCAGGGGATGGACCTTGCGCCCTTGCCCGGTCACGAGCTTGAGGATGGGGAAGAAGATGAAGCCCAGGGCGATCCCGGTGGCGATGCTGGAAGTCAGCGGCATGCTCAAGATCACCAGGAAGGCCGGGAACGCTTCGTCGAACTGATCCCAGTTGATATAACGCACATTGCTTGCCATCAATGCACCAACAATGATCAGCGCCGGACCTGTGATAGCTGCCTCGCTGGCGATCGCGCTGATGATGGGGTAGAAAAAGGCGGAGATGGTAAAGAGAATGGCAACCGCCAGCGCAGTCAGGCCGGTGCGCCCTCCAACCGCGACACCGGCAGTTGATTCGATATAGGCCGAAGTCGGACTGGTGCCGAAGATGGAGCCAACGAGCGTAGCGAGTGAGTCAGCCAGGAGCGCCTGCTTGGCTCGTGGCAGTTTGCCATCTTCCATCAGTCCAGCCTGCTCCGCAACCCCCAGTACGGTGCCGGTCGTATCAAATAACGTCACGAGCAGAAACGAGAAAATAGCAGCATAGAGGCCGTAATGGATAACATCGCCGATAGCTGTGACCGGGTTGTAGACGACCAGCCCGGCGGGAAGCGTTGGCAGAGAGACAACTCCCTTCAGGGTAAATTGTCCGGCAAGCAGAGCCAGGATGCCTGTAATCACCATGCCAATAAAGAGCGCACCATAGACGCGCCGCGCCATCAAGATTGTTGTGATCACCAGTCCAGTCAGCGTTAAAAGTGCTGTTGGGGTGAGCAAATTTCCCAGCGCAACCAGATTGTCCGGTTGGCTTTGCACAAGGCCAGTGAGCCGTAAACCAATAAACGCGATAAAGAAGCCGATCCCGGCAGCGATGGCATGTCTTAAATTGATGGGAATCGCCTCGATGAGCTTGGTACGGAGCGGAGTCAGCGAGAGCAGGACGAAAAGGATGGCAGCGAGAAAAACGGCTGAGAACGCTACTTGATAGGTCAACTTTTGCGCCTGTACAACAGAATAAGTGAAGTAGGCATTCAGGCCCATTCCGGGCGCAATGGCGATGGGATAGTTGGCAAAAAGAGCCATGATGAGCGTGCCGATCACCGTGGCAATGATCGTGGCCATAAACGCCTGAGCGAATGGAACTTTTGCTGCTGAGAGCACCAGCGGATTCACCACCATAATATAGGCCATAGTGAGAAAGGTGGTCACGCCTGCAATACATTCAGTTCTCCAGGAAGACCTGTCTCCTTTGATCGGGAACACGCTGATCTTCTCCCTGATCCCTACTATGATACGCTCTCAAAAAGAGCTTATATATTTTCTCCGTTTGCCTGCGGCATTGCAAATATAGGCACGCTTTTTGCTTGCCAGTTGTTACAGGAATGGTTGGAACTCGAAAACGTGATGCGTTTGTTGTGGTTCTTGCTTTATTTCTTGAGTCATCTCTTAAAACTATGTAAAATTTTACATAATACGCTTTTCTTTATTTTCATTGACAAAAACAATACTTTCTGTTAAGCTTATTGATGTTTCAAGTGACTGAATTTAAGAGCTACGAAGACATCGGCCTGCACTGATCAGGCAAATAGATGAAAGACCCCATGATAACTGCAAACCATGCTGGCTTCCCTCATATATCAACACCCGTTTTTGTCATCAGGTTCAGATTGCCCGATGGAGGAAACACATATTTGATATCAGGCGGGAAACGACGTTATTTTTGGTAGCGTTATGCACGGTTCGCGTGTGGCACAAATCTGTGACAGGGAAGTGGCTATAACCGTTTGAGTTGCTCACGCGAGAACAGTAGTATAGATATAATCTGCTATGTGCATGTATCTGTAATGATTGGCACGCTTTTGCCATCTCTCTTTAGAGAGGGGCAGTGAAGGAGTCGTTGAATGCAAGAAGCGATGCAGGAAGCACCTAAATCGGGAAAAATGGCGCTTCGTTACGGTCTCATCTTTGGTCTCAGTCTGGCAGCACTTAAATCGATCATTTTGATTATCAATGCTACTATGAATAATGTCAGTACAGGCACTGGCAGCACGACAACCACTTCAGCTCTTGGGGTTGCCCTTATTCTCAGTGGTATCGGTTTCCTGCTAGATTTAGCGGCCTATTTTGTCGCCGGGATTCTGGCCGCGAAGCGGACGGGGAAGGTTTCGACCGGCACGCTGGCCGGTTTATGGACGGGGCTGTTTTACGGGGTGATTGCCTTTGTGGTGAGCATGGTGATCTTTTTTGCGATCACTTTGCCGAGGCTTGATGCTATCACGTCATCATCGGCCAATTATGGGACATTGAGAGCAGCTATGATTGGTGGGGGCGTTGGTGGAGCTGTTTTTGGCATTGCTGTCGCTGTGGGAATTGGTGCGGGTTTAGGCGCTCTGGGTGGATTGATCGGCAAGAGTACATCGAAGCTTGCCCAGCCGCAGGCGATGTATCCACCTTACCCACCACAGCCCTTTCCTGATCCGGCCCAGCCCTATGGAGTACAGGGCCAGCCGATGCCAATCCCACCGGCCTATCCTGGTCAACCCTATCCTGGTCAGCCGGTGCCACAGCCGCCGTATCCGCAACAGCCATACGCCGGGCAGCAGCCGCCGCAGTATCCATCAGCATATCCATATCCCAATAGTGGCAACCCGCCCTCACAGCCCGATCAACCATATCATCCCTACTAAATCAGTATCTTATGGTTGCGTGATAACGCAATGTCCCTTTCAAAATTGGGAAAGGGACATTGCGTTATCGTTCGATTGCGCATTAATGTTCCGGGTGTCCACCTGTCATCAGGATACCCAGCTGCTCCTCAGTGGCATCGGGGCCGACGATATCGACGATCTTCCCCTCATACATGACGGCGATGCGGTCTGAGAGCGAGCGGATCTCGTCCAGTTCGGCAGAGATCAGCAGCACTGCTTTGCCCGCGTCGCGTTGCTCGATGAGGCGGCGATGGATAAACTCGATCGCGCCAATATCGACGCCGCGTGTGGGTTGGGAGGCAACCAGCGCCTCCGGGTTGCAGGCCAGTTCGCGTGCGATGATCACTTTCTGCTGATTGCCACCAGAGAGCGCCCTGACCGGCACCTCAATCGAGGGGGTACGCACGTCAAAATCGGTGACCAGCCGTTTCGCCCAACTATTGATCTTACCGAGCAACAGCACCATCTGGCTCCACGAGAACTCGGGCCAGCGTTGACGGCCAAGAATACTGTTATCTTCAATCGATTCGGGCAGCACCAATCCGCTGCCGCGCCGATCTTCGGGGATATGCGCCAGCCCCATTTTGCGCTTTTCGCGGGCGCTCAGTGTGGTGATGTCGGTGTTTACTTCCTGCTTACCATCTCTAACCCGTGCAATGGTAATGGTGCCGCTAGTGAGTGAACGCATACCGGTGACGGCTTCGACCAGTTCCGTTTGTCCGTTGCCCTCAACGCCCGCAATGCCCAGGATTTCGCCTGCATGCACATCGAAGCTCACACCGTGCAGAACCTCCAACCCCAGATCCGATTTGGCATGTACGTTTTCGACGTGGAGCACGACCGGGCCGGGTTCGGCAGGCTTCTTGTTGACGCGCAACAGCACCTCGCGGCCAACCATCAACCGCGCGATCTCTTTCTGATTGGTTTCGCGCGTGACCAGACTTCCGGCGTTTTTTCCGCGTCGCAACACTGTGATGTTGTCGGTCAGGTCCAGCACTTCGCGCAATTTATGGGTGATAAAGATCACCGTTTTGCCCTGCGCAACCAGGCCGCGAATGACGCCGAAGAGTTCGTAGGTTTCCTGGGGCGTCAGCACGCCGGTCGGCTCGTCCATGATCAGGATCTCAGCCCCGCGTGCGAGGACTTTGAGAATCTCGACGCGTTGCTGCAAGCCGACGGAGAGATCCTCAATGTGTGCGTTGGGATCGATGGGCAGACCGTATTGCTCGCTCAAGCCACGAATATCGGTCCGCGCCTTTTTCAGATTGAGACCACCACCCAGGCCGCCCGGTTCGCGTCCCAGAATGATATTTTCAGCCACAGTGAGCGGCGGGATCAACATAAAGTGCTGGTGAACCATACCAATACCGAGGCGCATGGCGTCACGTGGCCCGTTGATATGGGCTGTTTGTCCATTAATCAGGATCTCGCCGCTATCGGGCCTGATCAGCCCGTAGAGAATGTTCATTAGCGTTGATTTGCCTGCTCCGTTTTCGCCAACCAGCGCGTGAATCTCGCCCTTGCGTACCTGCAAGTTCACATGGTCGTTGGCGACGACGCCGGGCCAGACTTTACAGATATCGCGCATCTCAACGGCAAACGGCGAGGGTCGCTCCTCAACCGGCCTGACAAGTGTACTTTCCTGCATCGCGTTCTCCTCTCTCTGCTTAAACACCCTTTGCACGCTCATGTCTAGTGTAGATAGGATGAGTTGCTTCGGAGCCGTGTCCCTGTCTGCTTGCTCGATAGAGTTTGCAACAGGGTTTGCAACCCGATGGGGTTTGAAAAATCTATTCAGTGCCGGGTTCATACGGCACACCATCGGCTGCTGGAGCAACCGTCCTACCGACCAGCCCGACCAGGGCAACCAGCGTCAGAATATATGGCAGGGTACTTAAGAGATTGGGATCGATGCCGCTATCTTGCAGACGACCGCTGAGCGCTTCGCCCAGGCCAAAGATCAGGCAGGCTCCGGCGGCACCCATTGGAATGTATTTGCCGAAGACGACCGCTGCCAGCGCGATAAAGCCAGCGCCCGCTGTCATGTTCGAGTTGAAGATACCGGCGATGCCCAGCGAGAGAAAAGCCCCGGCCAACCCCGATAGAACGCCGCTGGCGATCACGCAGGCGTAGCGAACCGCGCGTACATTGACACCAGCTGTATCTGCGGCCTGGGGATGTTCGCCCACCGCGCGGATACGCAGGCCAATATTGGTGCGGAAGAGCAGCAATTGAATCCCGATGAGAATCAGAATGGCCAGATAGAAGATGACGTTTTGTTGAAAGAGCACTGGACCGATAAAAGGGATGCTTGAGAGCGGCCCGAGCGCCACGTTGGGCAGGCGCAAGTTATTGGAGAGCGATGGCACACCCTGTCCAGCGGTTTGAATGAAGAGCAGGTAGTTGGTCAGGCCGAGCGCCGCAATGTTGATGGCGACGCCGCTGACGATCTGGTCCGCTTTGAAGTTGATGGAGACGACGGCATGAACGAGGGCGATAAGCGCTCCGGCGATCAACGCGCCCAGAATGCCCAGTAGCACACTATTGGTGGCTTTGGTCGTCATAACGGCAGCGTAGGCACCGATCAACATCATGCCTTCCATCGCGATATTAACGACGCCGCTGCGTTCGGAGAGGACGCCTCCGAGGGCGGGTAAGAGCAGCAAGGCCGCAAATTGAAGGCTAGCCGCCCAGAGATCGCTGGAGGCCAGTACCCGCAGTAACACTTGAAAAAACACGATTAGCCCTCCTCGATCCAATCCGAACGACGCTCGTGAGCGGATGTTTCTTCCTCTGTAGTAGTATTTGCTGAAGCATTGGCGCTGGTATCCACCGCCTCGATATACTCGCTATTGCCATTTTCCGGCGCTTCGCCATTGCTGGGTGGCAGCGTCGCAACGGTCGCGCCAGTAATGTTGGGGACGAGGCTGGGACGCCGACCGTTTGCGGTCCAGCGAGAGAACGAGCGCTGGATGGCGGGCAAGAACTCTGCCGCGATGCTGAAGAGCACAAGAGCTTGTAGGATATAGACGAGATCGCCCGGAATGTTGGCGGCAAGCTGCATATTGTTGCCACCCTGACGCAGCCCGCCAAAGAGCAGCGAGGCCAGCAACACGCCGATAGAGGTTGTGCGCCCCAGCAGAGAGACACCGATGGCATCAAAGCCGGTCGGGTCGATGCTAAAGGTTGAGCCAATCAACTGATAGGGAGGTTGTCCCATCAAATGGAGCGATCCAGCCAGCCCGGAGAGCGCCCCGGCAATCGCCATTGCGAAGAACAGGTTGCGCTTTGTTGAGATGCCGGCATATCTTGCCGCTTTCGGATTTTGCCCAATGACGCGCAGTTCGTAGCCAAAGGTGGTGCGCGACGTGATGAACCAGTAGACAACGAGCGCCAGCAGTGCGAGGAGCAGGCTGACATCGGTCAGGTAGCTCTGTGGACTCTCGATCTGTGGAAGAAACGTACCCAGCGTCTGGTTGTATAGAACTGTGAGGGCGGGTAACTGTGCTTGTGGAGGAATCGAAGGAGTCTGCGTGGCCTGATTGGGCGCTTTAAACGGCACATCGATGAGATAATCGGTGATGTAGAAAGCGATCCAGTTGAGCATAATCGTGGTCACGACCTCGTGTGCGCCCCGCCATGCTTTGAGAATGCCCACGATGCCACCCCAGATGGCTCCGGCGATCATACTGCCAATAATCATGAACGGGACGAGCAGCACGCCGGGCAGGTGAGGGAAGGTGAAGGCGATAATACCAGCGGTCATAGCGCCAACCGCCAGTTGCCCCTCTGCTCCAATGTTGAAGAGTCCGGCGCGATAGGCGATGGAGACTGATAAGCCGGTGAAGATCAACGGGCCAACCTTGACCAGCGTATAGGACAGGCTGTATGGATCACCAAAGGAGCCGACAAATAGGGCTTGATAGGCGTTGATGACCGTTGCGAAGCGATCTCCACCTGGAGAAGTAATGAAAATAACGATGCTGCCCGCGATGATCGCCAGAACGACGGCAAAAAGTGGGCGAGCGAGCGAGGCTCCGAGATTGCGCAGCCAGGTTAGGATTTTGGTGGTAGGAGCAGGAGTACTACGTTCAACTGTCCTGTCTGGCACTGGTGGCACGGCCATTGGGCTTCCTCCTGAGCAGGAGGCGGCGATGAGAAGCCGCCATTTTTCGACAAGTCATGATGTCCCTATCATAGCAGAAACAGAGTAGTGCAGCAATGAGCGAGGCGCTGTGGAGGTGTACTCAATTATGATGAGGAAAGTTCTGTTTTTGGAATGCTCAATACAATGTATCTGGAGACATAAATGAGTATAGAAAGAAAGGCAAGATGAACCAGAGACATTATTCGCTGATCATCCAGTGGGATAGTCGAGATAACATTTTTGTGGTAAGAGTCCCTGAATTGCCTGGATGTGTCACACATGGAGACACTTATGAGGAAGCCGTCAAACAGGGCCAGGATGCTATTGAGAGCTGGATTATGGCGGCCATTGCAGAGAATGAGCTGGTCCCACAGCCACATGTTGCGGCATAATTAAAGAACGAGATGCAAAGAGCATAGAAGCAAGAAATTGCCTCTATGCTCTTTTTGTATAGTCAGTAGCGATTACACCGTCTGAGCTTTGAACGACGTGACCTTCACCGTCGCGCCGCTCGACACCTGGGTGCGAATGCCGCACTGGCCGGTTGGCAGTGTGCTATTGGTTGCGCTTGCCATCCAGCCGCTCGGTTCGCTGGAACCCGTTTTCCAGACGTTGGCGGTGAGCGTCGTTCCCACCGCGCGGAAGTGGATGGTGTACGCTGTGTTGGCCGATGCTGAGAAGGCGACCGATTTCAGCGTTGTCGCGGTGCCGTTGATCCGCGACTGAATCACCAGATTTTTGCCATCGATATAGGCTTTGTACCAGTTCGTCGTATCGGTCCAGCGCAAGACCGCACCGAGATTGGCGTTGCTGAAGTTGCTGACCGAGCCGCTTACGACGACATCCGCGTTCACCGCCATTGGCCCAAGCACGGCATTGTAGCTGGTGTTGCCGTTGTCGATCTGTCCGGCGTTGTTACCGATAAAGAAGATTTTGTTTGTGTTGGCATCGCCGCTCCAACTCTGCCCATCAGAGGCAGTTCCCCACAGCAATTGGTTGCTGCGCTGGAAATTGTCCTGTCCCAGCGTCTCACTTGATGTGGGTGGCGTTGTCGGCGTGACGATTGGTGTGGTGCCGCCGCTCGAACCCGGCACATCCGCTGAGAAGGCGGAGATTTTAGCCGTGACACCGTTGGCAACCTGTACGCGCAAACCGGCCTGTCCAGTTGCCAGAGCGGTATCTGTCGCCGTAGCCTGCCAGCCGCCCGGCTCGGTTGCCCCTGTTTTCCAGACGTTGGCCGAGAGCGTGGTTCCCACCGCGCGGAAGTGGATGGTATACGACATATTGGTCAAGGCGGTGAAGGCGATCGATTTCAGCGTGGTTGTGGTGCCGTTCACTTTGGATTGCAGCACCAGATTGGTGCCATTGATATAGGCTTTGTACCAGTTATTGGTGTTTTTCCAACGCAGTGTCGCACCGAGATTGGCGTTGCTGAAACTGCTGATCGAGCCGCTCAGAACCACTTCGGCAGTGCCAGCGGAAGTCCCCAGCACAGCGTTATACGCGGTATTGCCGTTGGCGATCTGCCCCGTGTTGCCGTTGATGGAGAAGACACTGGTATTAGTCGCGTCGCCGCCCCATTTTTGCCCATTGGAAGAGGTTCCCCAGCCAGTCTGGTTGGTACGCTGGAAATTGTCCTGTCCCAGAATGGTGCCGTCAGGGTGCGTGGGAACCGTCGCGGTTGGCGTCGTGCCAACGGTGCTGCTGGCGCGACCGAGGCCGTGTCGAGTCGAGGTGGCAACGGGGACGCCGTTCGAGAAATCGACCTCAAGGAATTTGCGACTATCGAACAGCGCTGGCAAATTGATAATACTTTTGCGTGTGGCTGTATCGATCACGTCGCCGGAGTCGCCCACGAAGACGTACTTGCCATCCAGACTATGCAGAATCCAGCCCTCTTTCTGGCAGTCAAAGCTACAATTGCCCTCGTTGCCCACCATCGAGCGTAGTTGAATATCGGCCACCTGCTGGGGTGCGATTGTGGGCAGGCCGCTGACATCGAAGACGTGGACATAGTTGTTGCCACTATCGATGA